>JBNKYI010000118.1:0-7194 GCA_050300815.1 Fibrobacterales bacterium | reverse complement strand
AACTTAAAATCAACGCCCGCTTTTGCTTTCTGATTAAGGTAATGACACGCTTTAAATAACAGCTCAAAAAGTGCTTCATCAGGACGAGGATCAGAATGGATGCGAATAAGCAACTCAGACATCACATTGCCATAGGCTACCGCTTCGAGAGATTCACCAAGGTCGGGACGTTCGAGCAATTCAACTTCAGTTAGAATATACAGATCGCCTTTGCCTGAGTCGTACCATTGAAAATGGCCATATGTAAAAACCTCGGTTTTGCCCGCTAATTTAGACTTGGGAGTTCGAGCCCCCTTGGCAATAAAACTCACCATACCGTGTAGCGGCGTAAGCACTTTTAAAATCCAAGAAGTCTCACTGTAGGCTGTTCGACGGCAGACAATTCCCCGGTCTTTGCGATACATTATTTACGGCGCTCGCGCATTTTTTCGAGGTAAACCAAAGCTCTAGACCCCAGCGTACCCTGAGTGCCATCTTGGTCGACAATTTGTTGGTACATCCGTTCGGCGCGATCATAATCTGCACTGCGCTCATAAATTTGCCCCACTTCAAACAAGGCTGTCAAACCCCACATCCCCTCCCCTCGATAGAGGTAAGAAACTTTGAGGTATTCTTCGATAGCCTCTTCGACGCGATTGACGTGGTCTAACGTTTTGGCATACCAGAAATGGGCTTCGGCAGCTCGTTCGCTGCCTTTGGCATCGACCACTTCTTTAAAATAATTAAGCGCCTTGCCGTATTCACCGGCATTAAACCAAGCAAAACCTGCGCTAACCTTAAGGTTATTATTCGTTAAAAAGGCTTGGTCGCGATCAAAAATCTTAGAATACATCAGTGCTGCCCGATACCAATCTTCCGTTTTTTCAAAGGTGATCGCCGCATTATAACGCGAACGATATTTTAAAAGATCTGAGCCCTGTTCGCCTTCAGAGATTGTTTCGTAGATCTCTGCTGATTTGTTAAACTGCCCCAACTGAAAGTAGGCTCCAGCTAATTTGAAGCGGGCTTCTGTCACATTCTTGCCGAGTTTAGAATTTTGCAAATACTTCTCAAGCAGAGTGATTGCCTCGGTATAACGTCCTTTTTTAAAAGAAATCAAACCGGTGTAATAACTTCCTTCACCCGCCCAAGACGTTTCAGCAAATCGATCGACGAGATATTCAAATCGTTTAATTGCTCGATCGTTGTCACCATCTTCCATTTTGCGGCGACCCTCATAGTAAACGATGCGCGCATAGGCTTCATCTTCATCTTCATAAAGTTTTCTAAAGGATTTAAAATCTTTATCATAACCCTTATGATCTCCCAACATCGACAAACTCGCCAAGCGGCCGCTCAAAGCAATCGCCTTCGCGCGCGGTTTTACAAGTAATGATTCGGCCAAGGTAAACAAAGACAAACTCTGTTTGTACTTTTCGAGCGCCAGATAAACTTCAGCGGCTTTCAGCGACAATTCATCTTTGAGCCCATCGGGAGCCGTTTTTAGAGCCATTTCATAATGACCTGCCGCCCTGAGGCGGTCGTCGAGCAATGTGCCAAGGCGAGCCATCTCTTCATGAATCAGATAAGCTTTAGGATGATCGGGTATCTCTACGAGAAAAGAATTAAGCAATTCATAGGCGTTTTTAAGAGCCCCTTCTTTTTCTTTTAACCTTGCCAAGGCCAAATAAGCAGTGGGAATTTCTTCGTGCCCCGGGTAGCCATTAATAAACAAACGGTATTCGCGAATCGCGTCGTTAACCTGATCTTGTTTAACAAGTAAAACCGCCGCCGTCAATAGCGCCTTACCCGCTTCATAGCTATTGCGAAATCGATAGTGTACTTCATTAAATGTCTTGATCGCCTCATCATAACGCTGTAACGAAGCGAATACCTGACCTTTATTAAATAAACTTCGGGGAGATTTAGGATAGCGATCCTTCCATTGCTCTAAGGTTTCTAAAATTTTAAGCGCTTCTTCGGGCTTCTCTCCCGCGAGATAGGCTTCGGTTAACCCTTCAAAGGCTCTAAACTTTACGCTATCGCTAACAGGCAAATTCAATACCGATTGAAAAGCCTCTTGAGCTTGACCCGCCACTGGTGTTTTGAGTTCTCTTATTTCGTTGAGATAAGAATAGCCAATCCTCATCATGATTTCTCCTTCAAAACCACTTTGAGGATAGCTTCCTAAAAAAGCCTTAAAGGATTGCAAGCTAAAGGGATCGAGGTTCAAAACTTCCCAAGCGGCCCGAATACGCCAATTGCCAGCAAGAGTATCTGTCGCCAATTGACTAAACCGCTCTCTGGCTCTGCTCTTAAATTGAGATGCTTTATTGTTTTTTTTGTTGTACGCTAACCAATTGCTTTGTTCAAACAAAGCCTTACCCATCAAATAACGCGCCTCATAAACCAAAGTATCTTGAGGATTACTCTCAACAAAATCGCTAAGAATCTGATAAGCCGTCTGGTAATTCTTAACCGCACTGAGTTGAATTTTGGCCAACTCAACTTGCTGTTTAGGTGTCCGTTCTCGAGTAAGTATATCCGTCAGTGAATTCAGGGCTCCCTCAAGGTCTTTTATTTCATGACGCAAAATGTAGTCGTGGCGCACCTGAGCCTCTTTTGCGTGAGCACTAAGGGGATAATCTTCAAATACTCGCTGATAATAACGAGCCGCCGTTTTAAGATCTCCCTCTGCTTCTAAACAATTACCTATGCCGTAAAGCGCTTGATCCATGGCATCATCACTGGGATAATCTCTTTCGAATTGAAGATAAACTCCCCGCGCTGTCGACCATCTCTCTAAAGATTTTTCATAAACTTTTGCGATGCGCAACAAAGTCTCTGAGCGTTGCTCAGCAGGGCTAAACTCAATCATTCGATAAAGCGCTTGTATTCCATTAAGGTACATTTCATCGGCAAAATAAATGTCGGCAATGTATCTCCAGGCCTTTACCTCTCCAGTTTCGCCCACTTCTTTTAATAAACGTATGCCCTCAATTCGTTCACCCGTACTCAGCAGCGCCCGCCCTTTGAGGATATTGCGCTGATTTTTATAAGTCTCATCTTCAATGTTGAGCCGTTTAATTTCTTGCAAAGCAAGTGCGCCCTTCTTCACCTCGACTAAAGCCTCTATTACTTTGAGTTGCTCTTCAGTTTGCAAAGTGGGATTGCTTTTTAAATACCATTCGGTTAATGCTTCAAAGAATTGACGAGAAGAATAATAGTGCACCAACGCTTTGCGAGCCCTCTCTCCCACTTGCGAAGAATCTCGAGCCGCTCTCAAATAAGCTTCGGCAGGATCGCCCTTTTCAATTTGCTCACGCACTCGACCAAGAGCCAGCCACGCTTCAGCACGATCGTCAAGTTGCAGACTTTTGAGCAAAAATTCTGCCGCTAAGTCATAAGATTTTTCTTTGCTATAAATCAGACCCAACCAAGTCATCACCTGAGCACTCTCTTCTGCCGTTGAGTATTTCTTGACAAAGGTATTGGCGCGAACCTTCGTCGCTTCCATATCCCCATTCGCATAACTGCGCTCTACACTTTTAAAATGCGCTTTGCGATTCATCGCAGATTTGCCGAGCACAGCCACTTGATAATAACGATCGGCAGCAGATTGTCGTTGCATTTGCTCAAGCAACTCCGCACTTTCAAAGAGCAATGTTTCTCGATCTTTAAATTGGGGATTTTCATTAACGATCAAATCGTAGAAGGTTAAAGCCTCTTCAAACTCCCCCAACTGTCGCAAACTGCGAGCGAGACCCCACTGAGCGTCAAGACTTTTATCCTTGGCCGGATTGTCATTTAAAAATCGTTTGTAATACTCAGCGGCTGAGCGATAAACTTTATCTTGCTCATAACGTTTTGCTAAGGTAAAATCCTGTAAAGAGGCAAATGAAAAACTAATCAGTGCGAGGGGAATTAAAAACTTCATCGAGTCTCCTTAATGAGCTCAAAATAGAAATTGTCGAGGGATTCTTGGGCTGCCTCATGGCAGCCAAGTGCCAGCCTCGTGCCAGCCTCGTGGCAGCCGTTTAATTTTGCGCTAAAGAATCAACCCCGTTCACTCTCTGAGCCAACTGAGTTTCATTTTTTGCAGACTCACCGTGCAAGGCGGCCACCTCGCGATCTAAGATTTTGCGTGTCTGAGCAATTTGCCCCTGCAATTTTTCATAGCGTTCACCGGCAAGCTTGGGAGTCGCGATCATACGTTTTTGCAAAGGGTTCATCCATTTGCCATCGGGTTTTTTAAATCCAAAATGCAGATGAGGTCCCGTCACCCGCCCCGTGGCTCCTACTTTGCCAATCAATTGTCGAGAGCGAACGATTTGCCCCTTATTCACGCCTATTCGACTCAAATGCATGTAATAAGAAGTGCTTCGATCTGCGTGGCGAATCGCAACCACATTGCCTCCAAACTGATCATAGCCCGCTTTCACCACAGTTCCTGGCGCTACTGCATAGACCGGAGTTCCTTTGCTAGCGGCATAATCAACGCCAGCATGCATTGCCCTGCGCCCCGTAACCGGATGAATTCGATAGCCATAAGAAGAAGAAATGTGCAACCGATCTACCGGGTAACGAAGCCCTGAGTGAATCAGCGCCTCGCCCTTATCCGTATAATGAGCGGTATACGAAGATTTTGGATCACCGTCATCATAACGCCATGCTTCGTGTTTGCCCGCAATCCGCCCTTCATAAGACGTATACATGACACGTCCTTCAATCAATTGTTCTCCGAAATACCGTTCTGCGAGAAGCACCCTAAACACATCCCCTTCACGGGCATCCGTTCTAAATGAAACTTTGCAGAGCAATACTCCATTGACCACACCGACCATAAAATCGGGAACTCCCAACTCTCTTTGCATCTGATCAAGAGTCGCCCCAGCGGTGAGCGTTCCCTCGACTAAGCGATATCGCCAAAGCGTTGGCTGCTCAACTTCTGAATAAACCCAAGTCGAATCTCGATGAGTTCGGGTGATTTTTTGTTCGAGGGCTGCATGAGGAAAAAATGAAAACGAAAGAACCGTTGAATCTTTTCGATCAAACTCGAGGCGAAATCGATCTCCTACTCGCAAAATATCTAACTCGATTTCATCTTTAACGGCATTGATAATACTTAAAGCGGTTTGATGATCAACACCCGCTCCAACCAATGCCTGAAAAATGCCTTGGCCCGCAGTGATTGCACTATCGACTCTTAAAGGTTGAGTCAATTGGTACAAACTGTCTGCCACGCGCAGCGAGTCTTGACGCGCACTTTCGATTGCTTGCGCTCGCGCTTCAACTTCTTCTTCAGATTCACATCCGAAGAAGAATAAGGCAAGAGCGATAAAAGAGATGCGGAAAAACGACACCTTACTGACGTTTATAATCGTCTTCGATTCGAACAATGTCGTCTTCTCCTGTATACTCTCCAACCTGAACCTCAATCATGATGAGATCGACTTTGCCCGGATTTTCTAATCGGTGTAACTCACCAATGGGAATGTAAGTGGATTCATTAGGCCGAACCAAAAAGGTTTTATCTCCCAAAGTCACACGCGCAGTTCCCGATACAACAACCCAATGCTCACTTCGATGAAAGTGCTTTTGCAAAGACAATCGCCCCTGAGGTTGAACAACGATGCGTTTCACTTTAAACATCGGTTGATCTTCCATGACGGTATAACTTCCCCAAGGTCGATAAGCGGTGCGGTGAATGTGATGAAGATCTGATCCTGCATTTTTGAGCGAAGCGACCACTTCGCGAACCTTCTGACTCGACCCCTTAGCGCTCACCAACAAAGCGTCAGGCGTGTCGATAATAATCAAGTCGTTGATGTCTAAGGTCGCTACTTTTCTATCTGAAGTGATGATAAGGTTATTTGAAGAGTTTACCATTAAGGCATCTTGCCCTTCTGTATTGCCATTCTCATCTTTAGGAAGCTCATGGTACAATGACTCAAAGCTGCCGAGATCGTTCCAACCAATATCTGCAGGAACAACTTTGACCCGCGATGATTTTTCCATCACAGCATAGTCAATTGAATTCGCGGGAATACTCGCCATGTCTTCGTGATGTATTCTCACTTTGTCTTCTTTTGTCGCATTGTTCAACGCGGCCAAAGAGGCTTCGTAAATTTCAGGAGAGTATTTTTGCAGTTCACTCAAAAAGCTTCCCGCTTTAAAACAAAACATTCCCGAATTCCAATAGAAGTTTCCTTTTTTGAGATACTCTTCTGCAGTGGCCACATCGGGTTTTTCTTTAAAGCACAACACATTTTCACCGTCGGCTTCAATATATCCATATCCCGTTTCGGCATAAGTCGGTTGAATTCCAAAAGTCACCAAATAGCCTTCGCCAGCGAGTTTGGCCGCCTTTTGCAAAACATCGGCATAGGCCTGTTGGTTTGTGATCGAATGATCTGAAGGGGTAACCAGCACCAAATCGTCTTCGTTAAGAGTCAGACAAGCGAGCGCAATTGCCGGAGCGGTATTGCGACCCACGGGTTCGAGCAAATACTTCGCCTTTTGGTTTAAACCCTTAAGCTGATCTTCTGCCAAAAAATATTGCTCTGCATTAGAGACCACATAGGTCGTGTCGCAGCAGTGGGCGTTGCGCTGCACCGTCTGTTGAAAGAGACTTGAGCCTTCAAAGAGTTTAACAAATTGTTTGGGGAGCAACGTTCGAGAAATCGGCCACAGGCGAGTGCCCGAGCCTCCGCACAAAATCAAATTAATCATGGATATTCCTATTCTTCATTAAATAAACGACCGAAAACCTCTTCGAGAATGGCTTCACCGATATCGGTAACATACCCAAAGGGATCTTGACGGATTTTAAGCTCTTCTTGCCCGACTACAGCAAACAATCCATCAAGGGCCTTGCCGGTGACATACGAACCCAAATCTGTTGTGAGCGTGTCGAGTTTAATCGCTTTATACGTAGTGAGTTTAACCAGTTCATTAGAAGTGAAAGACCGATATGAACTCAATAAGCTATTATAGCTTGTACTAAAAGACTTCCACGTCGAAGCTGCACTGACCAATTCAAGGGTACTATCGACCATAGGTGCAAACAAATTGCTTAAACCACTAAAGGTTTTGCCTTTGAGATAAGCGGTGGCCGCCGAAGAATCTTCTGAAAAAAGAATGGCCTCGGCATCTTCAAAACCGATGTCGAAAATGGCCGTTTTAAAAATATTCAACGAAGCCGGAGCCGCTTCT
>JBNKYI010000117.1:0-7218 GCA_050300815.1 Fibrobacterales bacterium | reverse complement strand
TCAAAAGCAAACTTGAGAAATCGCCTTCTTCTGCTAGACGATCGCGATCAACGGACGACTTTCTTTGAGAAGAATCTGATATTCATAGGTTGAAAGACCCGCGGCCTTGCAGACAATATCCCTACCGACTCCAGCCTGCATAAGATGAAGGGCAAAACGGTGACGCTTTTCTGAATCGTTAAACATAAGTCCTCACTTAGTGCCCAAACGGGCAGCAAAATCAATCTGACCCCATATTAGCAATTTTATGAACTTTGCCAAGTGATGACTGTAACAAATGCCCATCACCTTAAAGAAATAAACACAACTTCTTTACTTTCAATAAGTTAGAAAATGGGTTTTCTGAAAAAATTAAGCTAGGTTAGACCATTCCGTGCAAAGTGTTTTGAATTCTTTGGTCGCCTTGCGGGGTTGCTCGTGTTGGAAAATGGCAGAACCCACCACAATATTATTTACACCAACCTTCAAGACTTCGGCCACATTGTCCATCTTTACCCCGCCATCTAATTGAATGACGTAGTCACCTTGCTTACCTTGGCGTTGTTTTAACCAGCGAACCTTATCAAGACAATAGGGAAGCAAACGCTGCCCCCCAAATCCAGGGTTAACCGACATGACTAAAACGAGATCTACCAAAGGCAAAAGAGGTTCCAACAAACGGATATCCGTTCCGGGATTCAAACTAATCCCCGCAGTGCAACCACAGTCTTTAATGACTTGTAAAAGTCGGTCGATATGATTGGTGGATTCAATGTGAACCGTAATATTGTTGGCTCCCGCACCGGCAAAGGCCGAGATGAAATGTTCGGGATTCTGCACCATCAAGTGACAATCAAAAGGCAAGTGACTCAAAGGTCTTATAGATTCGACCACGCTTGGCCCCACCGAAAGATTGGGGACGAAGTGTCCGTCCATGATGTCGAGATGAAAACCATCTGCTCCACCAGATTCTACGAGTTTCATTTGAGCGCCGAGTTGAGCGAAATCAGCGTTGAGGATACTGGGAAATAAACCTTTGAGTTGGGACTTTGACATTTTGGATATAGAGCTTTTTGGGTTACTTAATAATGGACATCTTACTAATATTTGTTAAAGTAGCAAAGAGCACTGGCAATCCAGTGCAACTTCTTAGGAAAGGATGGATAATGTCTGAAAAAAAGGCCGCGAAAAAAGTCGCCACGAAAGCCGTAAAAAAAGCGGCAGCTGCCCCCGCAAAAAAAGCGGTAACTAAATCTGCCACTAAAGAGACCTCTGCCCCAAAAGTCGCAAAAAAAGCGACCAAGAAGGTCGCGAAAAAGGTCAGTGCACAAAGAAAATTAAGAACCGTCGAATTAAATTACTTCTCTCCGGCGTCAACCACTGTTGCAGTTGCTGGAACTTTTAACAACTGGGACCCCAAAGCGGGGGCCATGAAAAAGAAAAAAGACGGTGTCTGGACTATCAAGCTCGAACTGGAGCCCGGCAACTACGAATATAAACTCGTTTTTGACGACGCAAGTTGGGAGTGTGACCCTGCAGCCCCCGTCATTCATTCAGAGTATGGCCCCAACAATTTACTGCAGATCGACTGATTTAAATTCTTATTCTTCTTCAAAGCTCCTTTCTTTAAGAAAGGGGCTTTTTTTTTAAATTGAGGCGAAATTAATCTGGAGCTGTTCATGTCTGATCAACTTTACCCTGTGACTTCCTTCGATGTCTCTGAAGTTGCCGAAACCTACGGAACCCCCACTTGGGTCTATGAAAAAGAAACCATTGAGAAGCGCATTGCTGAAGTCAAATGCTTTGACGTCATTCGCTTCGCGCAAAAGTCTAACTCAAACCTAGCCCTTCTACACATTATGCGAAAAAATGGCGTCGTCGTTGATGCGGTTAGCGCGGGCGAAGTCGTGCGCGCCATCAAAGCGGGCTTCACTGCCGAAGGTCGTCATCCTGGCATCGTCTTCACTGCCGATGTCTTTGACGATGATGCAATTGAGGTCATTCGACAATACAATGTGCCTGTAAACGTCGGTAGCCCCGACATGATCCAACAACTGGCAGACCACAACCTAAAGGTCGATGTCACTTTGCGGGTTAACCCCGGGTTCGGTCATGGGCACTCTCAAAAAGTCAATACCGGAGGAGAAGTTTCTAAGCACGGTATTTGGCATGAACAAATCGAAGAGTGTGTGGCTCTCGGTGCAAAATTGGGTATCAATGTGCACGGCTTGCACATGCACATCGGTTCGGGATCAGATTTTGAGCATCTCTCAGAAGTATGCAGCGCCATGGTTGCAGCGGCCAAACGATTTGGCAAAGGGCTTCAAGTCATCAGTGCCGGAGGCGGATTACCCATTCCTTATCGCAAAGAAAACCCCGAGCGCATCGACGTTCAAGCCTACTACACCTTGTGGGACAATGCTCGCAAAGAAATAGAATCTCACCTCGGTCACCCCATTGACCTCGAAGTTGAGCCCGGCCGTTATCTCGTCGCCGAGTCAGGTTATTTAGTTACAAAAATTCGCAGCGTAAAAACTCAGGGCAGCAAGAGTTTTTATCTCATTGATGCAGGGTTTAACGACTTGATTCGACCTTCTTTTTACGGTGCCTTTCACCACATCACCATCGTCCCTCAAAAGGACTCTGCACTCTCTGCAAAAAGCAAAGAAGTTGTCGTGGGTGGCCCTCTTTGCGAAAGCTGTGACGTCTTTACACAAGGAGACGGAGGAGTTGTCGAAACACGTCTTTTGCCCGAGGCCAAAGTTGGCGATTACTTAGTGTTACACGACGCCGGCGCTTACGGAATGGTCATGTCTTCAAACTACAACACACGAAAAATAGCCGCAGAAGTTTTGGTGGTCGACAAAAAATTGCACACCATCCGCGAACGTCAAACCTTTGAGGCGATTTTACAATTTGAAAGAGTTCCTGACTTTTTGAAATAAGAGTAGGTCTGAAAATTTTTAAACGGACTCCCTGCAATAACGATGTTTTTGGGGAGTCCGTTTAAGTTCTTTGTATTTGTAAAAATCCTTCAATTTCAAACTGAATCAAACTGAATATTTTTTTAGCTCGAATTTTCCGTTGCAAAAAAGAGTGTAGCACAATGTGCGAATCCACTCTCCGGTCACCACGTGTAAACCTTCTTCGTACTCATTGATGAGGTGCTGATGAATATGACCGTGAACCACAGCGTCAACTTTCATTTCTTTTAAAATTTTCTTTGCCGCCTCTGAATAACCCTTGAGTTCAACATCTTCATAGCCCGTCGATTCTCGGCTAGTGCTGCCTACAAAGCGAGCTAGGGCCATCCCCCAATCGGGATGTAAAAGTTTAAAGAAAAATTGGTTTAACGGATTTCGAATCAACTTGCGAGCCCAACGGTATTTCCAGTCTTTAGCGTCTAGTCCATCACCGTGCACAAAATAAAGTTTGCGATCATCAATGTGTAATACGGCATCATCACTATGACAGCGAATGCCGAGATGCTCGCTAAAATAACGCCCTAATTGAAAGTCGTGGTTGCCGGCAAAATAATGAATCTTCAATCCCGCTCGGCTGAGATCACCCAAGGTCGATAAAAAATGAACATGAGTTTTGGGAATGTAGCTCTTGTATTCCATCCAAAATTCAAACACATCTCCCAAAAGGATCAAACGGTCAACTTTAGGAGCCATTTCCCTTAAGAAATCGCACAATATTTCTTCGCGATGGGCAAAAGCACCCCGGGGTTCACAACCCAAGTGAAGATCAGAAAGGATCAATGTCGGTTTGGGATTCATGGAGAGAATTTAAGCTTTCTCAAACAAAAATCAAATGCGAAAACCTTCTTTTCATTCTTTCTGAGACGCACTCTCAATTGCTCAATCAATTTTTGCTAAATTTGAGCACTTCATTGCTCACACTGCTAACAAAGGACAATCGGTGTCAACAACTCAGACTAAAAAGCCTACTCAATATTTAGAATCCGTCGTGATTCGATTTGCAGGTGATTCTGGAGATGGCATGCAGTTGACAGGGAACCAATTCTCTGACGCCTCTGCCGCTTTTGGTAACGACCTAGCGACCCTGCCAGATTATCCCGCCGAGATTCGTGCTCCAGTAGGAACTGTCGGCGGTGTATCAGCCTACCAGCTTCAGTTTTCTTCGCTCGATATTCGCACCCCTGGCGACGAGCCCGACGTTCTTGTTGCAATGAATGCAGCCGCCCTCAAAAAAAACCTCTCTGACCTTAAGTCTGGGGGATACATCTACGCTGACCTCGCAGGATTTAACGACAAAAATTTAAACCTAGCCGGCTACGAAACAAACCCTCTCGAAGATGGTTCTTTGAGCGACTATCGCGTGATTGCCGAAGACTTTACCGCACTTACGGTCAATGCCGTTAAAGATTTGGGATTGCAATCTAAAGAAGCCCGTCGTTGCAAAAACTTTTTCACTCTCGGAATGATGTATTGGCTTTACTCTCGCCCCATTGAACACACCGAAAGCTGGATTCGCAAAAAATTTGCAAACAAAGGTTCTTTAGCCGAAGCAAACATAGCCGCTTTGCAGGCAGGCTATAACTACGCAGACACGGTCGAACTTTTTTCTGAATCTTACAACGTTCGCAAAGCAGATCTTCCTAAAGGTTTGTACCGTAAAATCTCAGGAAACGAAGCCACCGCTTTAGGACTGGTCACAGCCTCAGAAATCATAGACCGCCAACTTTTTTTAGGCTCTTATCCCATTACCCCAGCCTCAGATGTTTTGCACGCCCTTTCGCGTTATAAAAACTTCAACGTCGTGACCTTTCAAGCCGAAGACGAAATTGCCGCCGCGTGCTCGGCGCTCGGCGCTTCTTACGCTGGTTCTTTAGGCGTTACATCCACTTCAGGACCTGGTCTTTGCCTAAAGGCAGAAACCATCAACTTAGCGGTGATGTCTGAGCTGCCTCTGGTCATTGTTAACGTCCAAAGAGGTGGGCCCTCAACAGGGCTTCCCACTAAAACCGAACAATCGGATTTGCTCTTCGCTCTCTTTGGTCGCAACGGCGATAGCCCTTTGCCAGTCATCGCCCCAGCCACTCCCGCCGATTGTTTCAACATGGCCATTGAGGCCAGCCGTCTAGCCACTACTTTTATGACTCCAGTCATCTTTCTGTCTGACGGTTATCTCGGCAATGGCACCGAACCTTGGGCTGTGCCCTCGTTAGAAGAAATTCCCCGCTGGAAGCTTGCAAAAACTCAACAAGCTAAGGGCGAATTTAAACCTTATTTACGAGATGCCTCAACCCAAGCCAGAGACTGGGTTTCTCCTGGTGCTGAGGGTATGGAACACCGCGTAGGCGGCCTTGAAAAACAATCCGTTACGGGTCATGTCTCTTACGATCCCGAAAACCACGAGAAGATGACCTACGAGCGCAAAAGCAAAATCGAAAACATCGCTCATTTTATTCCCGAGCAAACCTTGCTCGGCTCTAAAGAAGACAAGTTACTTGTCTTGTCATGGGGCGGAACTTATGGTTCTGTTTCAACTTCTGTCGAAGAATTGCGCAAAGAAGGTCACTCTATCGCTCACGCCCATTTGCGTTACCTTTATCCCTTTCCTGCAAACTTTGCAGAGATCGTCGATTCTTTTGACAGAATACTCGTCTGCGAACTAAACACCGGGCAGCTGGCCCGTTGGATCAACGCCAACTTCAATGCAAACGTGCAAAGCTTCAACAAAATTCAGGGCAAGCCTTTTAAAGTGTCTGAGCTCAAGTCAAAAATTATTTCTGTATTGGAGGCCCAATGAGCACCGCAACTGAAATACCCGAATATACGCGCAAAGATTTTGCCTCAGACCAAACCGTCAAGTGGTGCCCTGGGTGCGGTGATTTCAACATCTTAATGGCTGTGCAAAACACGCTGCCTAAGCTCGGTAAACGCAAAGAAGATATCGTCTTTATTTCGGGAATCGGCTGCTCTTCGCGCTTTCCCTACTATATGGACACTTTTGGCTTTCACACCATTCACGGCCGCGCCCCTGCATTGGCCACGGGTGTCAAACTGGCCAACCCCAATCTCGACGTTTGGATGATCACCGGAGACGGCGATGCCTTGTCTATTGGTGGGAATCACTTTATCCATGCCATCCGCCGAAATCAAGACATCAAAATTCTATTGTTTAACAACCGAATTTACGGATTGACCAAAGGGCAATATTCGCCTACCTCAGATCAAGGGATAAAAACCGGATCAACTCCCTTTGGTTCGTTAGACTACCCATTGTCTCCCTTATCATTGGCCGCATCGGCTGGCGCAACCTTTATTGCGCGCACCGCAGATAACGACCCTAAACACATGCAGTCTGTATTTGAAGCCGCAGGCCAGCACAAAGGCGTCGCGGTCATCGAAATCCTTCAGAACTGTGTCATTTTTAATGACAAGGTTCACGAAGACTACTACGGTCGCGCCCAACGCAATGATCACTTGGTTTATCTCGAAGAGGGCAAACCCGCAGTGTTTGGTAAGGAGTTAAACAAAGGGCTTAAGTTTAACGGATTAGATCTCGAAGTGATTGAAGGAATTGAAGGTCAAGAAGAAACCCTTTATCAACACAAAACCAATGCTTCAGCCAATGCGGCATTTATGTTAGCCGGTCTCCATCATCCTGCTCACCCTATCCCTATTGGTGTTTTCAGACAAGTCAGCATACCCTCTTATGGCGATTTGGTTCACGATCAGCTCACCGAAGTGCAAAGAAAAATGGGGCGCGGCAAGCTTGAAGACCTCTTTAAGTCGGGTACGACTTGGGAAGTGAAGTAAGCACGAGTAGGGCAGGGCGAGTTCGCCCTTTCGCCCTTACACTTGCCTCTACTAAAAAGCCTCTTTCACATAAATCGTCATCTGAAATTCCTTACCATCTAGTAGCGAAAAGTCTGCCCGAACGTGATATCGGTCTTCTGAGTTAAAATCATAGCGCACCCCTATGCCTGGAGCGTAGTGAAATTCATCCCATTTAATTTGATTCCACTCGGGGGCCACCTCAGCCCAATCGCAAAAAAAGACGCCTCCGAAATCTGCGACATAGGGCGTTCGGTATTCGGTATTTAAAGCGACATGCCGGCGATCTCTAAAACGCCCCTTTACGACTCCTCGCAGAGTTTTGGCCCCATCAGGGCTCACCAAATTTCGAAAGGGAGCATTACCGACAACCCATTCGCTAAGAATTGAACTTCCCCACACGTGATCCCCATGGCTAATAAAACCTACC
>JBNKYI010000116.1:0-7280 GCA_050300815.1 Fibrobacterales bacterium | reverse complement strand
AGATTTTGTTTTTTCTTTAAGATACGGCATTTGGCTTTAAGGTCGATCAGACTGATTCCCGGCTGATCGTCAATGTAAATAGGGGCTTCGCTCATGGCCTTTGCTGCGAAGGGAATTTTTTTATAATCTGCTTTATTTAAGGTACCTTGCCGCAAGTGTTGCATATTAATCCCTGCCTGCGAACAAAGCACCCTCTGCACCAATTGTTCAGCTCCCATTTCTAGGCTAAAAAAGGCGACTGCGCGATTGTATTTAATCGCGGAATTGGCGGCTAAACTCAAGGCAAAGGCAGTTTTACCCATGCCTGGGCGTCCCGCTAAAACGATCAAATCTGTGCTTTGTAGACCGTTGGTCAGATGATCTAGATCCGTAAATCCAGTGGGAACCCCGGTAAGTTCATCCCCCTTCATATTGTCGAGAATTTTAAGCGCTTCTTCGAGCACCCTGCCAATGGGAACTAAACCCGACTTCACCTTCTTTTCAGAAACACTTAGAATGTTTTGAACGGCGTAATTTAAAACTTCTTCGCTGGTGTCTGTGGGATCAAAAGAGCGCTTGATCACTTCATTCGAGGTGCGAATCAAAGTGCGCAAAAGGGCCTTTTCTTTAATCAATTCACAGTGGTAAACTGTCGAAGCTGAACTGGCAACCTCTTCGAGGAGCTCCATTAAAAAGGCACGCCCCCCTACGGCTTCGAGTTTTCCATTTTTGCGCAGTTGTTCTTCAACAGTCAAAAAGTCAATGGGGCTATTTTCTTGTGAAAGGTGAGAAATCGCCGAAAAAAGCAATTGATGTTTTTCAAAATAAAAATCTTCGTCATTCACCACTTCAAGAGCAGTGTCTACGGCAGTGCTATCTTGCAGCAATGCGCCAAGCACATAGCGCTCAGAATCGGGAACTTGAGGCGGCAACTTGCCGTGTGCATTTTCAATACTCACTATAAAATCTTTTTTCTCAACAGGTTAAGCAGCGGAACTGTCTGGTGGCGCAAAGAGGGATTTTCTAATAATTCCCGAAGCGAAAAAGTAATAAATGCAGGTCTTCCCCCATATGAAAATACCTCTTCTCGCAACTCTTCGACAGGGCGGGGATCGTTAAAGACCTGAGTGGCTAATTCTCTTCCCATAAAAAGTATCGCCTTGGGGTCAACCAGTTCTGTTTCTTTCAATAGGGCTCGGTCTAAGAGTTTGCGCTCTTCGTTAGCCAGAGAGCGGTAGGGAAGGGTGCGATAAAAGCTGCTGGTATAGCACATCTGTTTTTGAATTTTCAAAACCTTTTCGAGCATTCCCCCTAACAACTGGCCGCGTTCACCCGTAAAAAGGTTCTTAAGCCGCAAATCTTCTTCGTCGGGCGCATAGCCAACAATCATTAAAGGGGGATTGGGATGATTGCCCCGGCCATTGATGAGTGGGAGGTGATTATTTTCTGGTTTAAAAAGGCTCATCTCGTGTAGAGCAAGATGGAGTTTTTCTAGCGTCGTGCAAGAATTGAAATCTAAAGCTCTGTTGTTGCGCAAATTCTTATCAAAAGTCGGAGTTTGCGCAATAAATTCAGTTAAAGACGCATTTTTTTCTTCTTTTCTTTCTGCAACTGAAATTCGGATGTCGCGAGGAAGAGACTGGGTCTGCGAGAGAAATTGATGCGCAAACTCTTTAAACGACGTGTCGAGTATGAGATCTTTATCGCCGGCTAATTCAAACTGAGTTTCAAGGTGCACCCTCAAATCCTTTAAATCAAAGGCAGTAGAGGTTTTCTCCATTCTTCCTCCTAACCTTTCATTTCTTGCAGGAGCGAATCGACAATGGCTCTGACTAATTCGCTGCGCGCGCGAATCTGAAGGGGATGCGAGAAGCCCTGAGAGGTGAGAATGGCACTCTCCATTACCGCACTGTCAAACTGTCCATCTTTTTGAACGGGTCGATTAAAAACCAAGAGATCACACTCTTTGGCCGCTCTTTTATCAATGACCTTCTGTAAGTCACAGTCTGTTTCTAAGGCAAATCCGACGGTTTTTTGCGAACGCCTCTTTTGCTGGCTCAGGGTTTTCAAAATGTCGGGATTGGCGCGCAACTGAATTTCAAACTGCGAGCGA
Organism: Fibrobacterales bacterium; assembly: GCA_050300815.1. Classification (GTDB taxonomy): domain Bacteria; phylum Fibrobacterota; class Fibrobacteria; order Fibrobacterales; family CAWVXU01; genus JBNKYI01. The sequence goes on along the minus strand of JBNKYI010000116.1, from coordinate 5,188 downwards.
CTGTCTTTAATCTTTTCAGTCGCGATTTCACTGGGTCGATAATCAGCGACTGCGGCATTCATAATTAAAACGTCACTTTGCGCAAACGATTCCTGAGCGGCTTCAAACATTTGTTCTGCGCTTTGTACCTCTCTAACACTTAACCAAGAAAAGTAATCTTCCCAAGAAACCTCGCAAGGGCCACTGATGACCTCAACCGAAAACCCTTCAGCTCTCAACGCCTTGGCTAAAGATAGCGCCGTTTGCCCCGAGCTGCGATTGCTGATATAGCGCACGGGATCAATGGCTTCGAGGGTACGGCCTGCACAAAGAGTCACTTTGCCTCGACTCACTGGAGGTAATAATAATCCTTCTAAAAAATCAATCATTCTCACCTCTGAAGGAAAGCGCCCTTGACCCGTTTCTCCACAAGCCATTAACCCCTCATCCGGAGGCATAAGATACACACCATAGCGCTCGAGACGCTCGATCGACTCTGTAGTGACAGGGTTTGAATACATTGTTGGATTCATCGCTGGAATGATGGCCTTGATTCCTGTGAACGCCAACCACAAAAGAGATAGAGAATTGGGGGTTAGCCCTGCGGCTAGCGTATTAATCGTGTTGGCGGTTGCCGGAGCAATCAAAAAAATGTCGGCCCATCTCGCCCAGTCGATATGAGTGAAGTAATCCTCGCTGTCGGGATCTTGCACTAAAACTGGAGAGCGGGTGAGGGCGGCAAAAGTTCCCGTTCCGATCATCTTCACGGCCGCAGGAGTCATGACCACTCGAACCTCAGCTCCCAACTCTTGCAATTGCCTCAGCAACAGAATGGACTTATAGGCGGCAATACTTCCAGTAACGCCTAAGAGAATTTTTTTATCACTCCAGATATTCATAGGGAAAATTTAAGAATAGTTCTTGCAAATTCTAATCCATTTAGAGAATTAATGCAAAGGGGTTTGATTGATTGGAGCTAATTTTCCAACTCCACTCGATAAATTCGTGTTTATTTGAATCAAAAGGGAGTTTCACACTTCGTTTGCAGACTTAGATTTTTTCACCCATGCAAAAAACGGAGTATAGAGGCGCCTATACTCCTAAATAAAAAATCCGAGAAAAACGACTAGTCTTCGTCCCAGTTTTCTTCTGAAGAGGTCTTTGGTTTTGCTTGATTGTCAGCCACTTCAAGACGAGTTTGCTTGAATTTTGACACCGCAATTGTCGTGGGTTTTTTAGTCAGCTCAATGAAGCCCATATTCGCTTGCTCATTGATAAAACGCGCTTCTTCAGACATCATCTTAACTGCGCGAAACAGAGAGCCCCCTGAGCTTGGGTTTTTGTAAGCTTCATCGAGAGAAAGAAGTTCTGTTGCCATGGCACCTCCAAAGGGTTAAAAGAGGAAGAAGAGGGATTCGAACCCTCGACACATTGCTGTGAACACGCGTTCCAGGCGTGCGCCTTAAACCGCTCGGCCATTCTTCCAAAGGGGTGACAAATTTAAGTGAACTCCCCCATAATGTAAAGGCAGATTCCACAGATAATGGGCGCTGGCAAGCTTCTTTACTTAAAGCACCATTAAAAGAATGCTTTCGCGGTAGATATCTTCAAGATGCGCTTAAGTCTCTAAATCCCATTGATTGCGAAGAACCAACTTGTAATAATGTCCTTTGAGATTTAAAAGCTCTTGATGAGAACCTTGTTCGACAATTTGACCGTGTTCTAGCACAATGATGCGATCGCAGTGAGAGACCGTTGAAAGGCGGTGTGCAATGATAATGCTCGTGCGCCCCTTGGTAATTTCTTCCATCGCTTGCTGAATCAAGTATTCTGTTTCGACATCCACCGAACTGGTGGCTTCATCGAGAAGAAGGATTTGCGGATCGTGATAAAGCGCCCGGGCAAAACTGATCAATTGGCGCTGTCCGGCAGATAAGTTACTCGCATTTTCTTTGAGCACTGTATGCACCCCTTCAGGGAGCTGATCTAAAAAGGCCGACACTCGACTTTTCTCTAATACGCGATCCATTTTTGATTGTTCGTATTCGGCTCCGAGCAAAATATTATTCAGTAGACTTTCTGAAAATAAAAACACATCTTGACTCACATTTGCAATTTTTTCTCTAAGGCTTTCGGCTTTAAGGGAGGTAATATCAATTGAACCGATTTTTACACTCCCTGAATCACAGCGATAGTATCGGTTGAGCAATTGAAATAGAGTGGACTTTCCGGCTCCCGTTGCTCCGACAATCGCCACCGATTCTCCCGATGAAATATTTAGATCAAGATGATGCAAAATTTGTTTTTCGGGCAAATATCCGAAATTCACATTTTGAAATTCAATACTCAATGGGCCCTGAGAGAGATCTTCAGCACCATCTAAATCTTCGGCATCGGTATTGAGAAGAGTCAAAACCCGTTCTCCGGCAGCAAGGGCACTTTGCAACTGCGTTATTTTATCTGAAATTTCACGCAAAGGGCGATGAAACATATTTGCATACCAAGCAAAAGCCACTAGAGCTCCCACAGTGACTTCGCCTTTTAAAATCAACCAAGATCCAATGCTATAACAAGCAATCAACGAAAAATCAGAAAAGGTGAAAAGAGCGGGGAAAAAATAAGAGTAATACTTTACATTTTTAAAATAAGCATTGCGATAAGCTTCATTGTGCGGCTTAAAAAGCGAAAAGCGATGAGCTTGTTTGTTAAAGATTTGCACGAGTTGAATGCCATTTAAATTCTCTTGTAATGTGCTATTGAGAGCCGCCAACTCCGTTCGAATCACTCGGTTGATGTCTCTTACTTTAACGCGAAAAATTGACGTCACGATGACCATAAAAGGAAAAATCGTCAACGTTGTTAACGCCAAGCGCCAGTCTTTGATCAACATAAAGACGATCGCAAACACAATCATCAACAGACTGCTGATCAAATCGAGTAAACCTTCAGAAAATAAAGAGTTAATCGTATCGACATCATTGGTCATACGAGTCATTAAACGCCCTACAGGGGTTCGATGAAAAAACGACATCGTGTATTTAAGAACCCTTTGATAGAGTTGTACACGAATATCGTGAACAATGTTAAGGGCAAGATAACGACTCCAAACGGTTGAGAGATAATAAAGAGTTCCTTGAGCAAGGGTCAGACCTAAAAAAATAAGAATCAAAGACGTTACGCCTTCGAAGCTCTTGTTGGCAATAGGTCCATCAATGATTTTGTTTAAAAGGTGAGGAAAAAAGAATTGAGCGATTTGCGAAAAAATCAGCGAAGTCAGAGCAAATAGGGCAAACCCCCAGTAGGGTTTCATAAAAATCATCAATCGCATTAAAAGGGCGAAGTCTAAAAACTTTTCTGAGCGGTCTTGCAATAAGTATTCTCGACCTTTATCCCTTTGTTTTGAATTTGAGGAATCACTCATCTTCATCCTCCATTTCAACCAATTGACGTTGCCAAGTCTTTGCGTACTTGCCACCAATTTCTAAAAGTTCATCGTGAGTGCCGCGTTCGATAACTTTGCCTTTTTCTAAAAAAAGGATTTCATCACAGTGGGCAATAGCTCGGTAGCGATGGGCAACTAATATTTGTGTGCGATTTTGAATTTTGCGAAAATTCTCTCTTACTTTGGCCTCGGTATGGGTATCCAACGCGCTTAGTGTGTCGTCTAATACAATAACTGGGGCAGGGGAGATCAAAGCTCTTGCCAATCCCACCCTCTGTTTTTGCCCGCCACTGAGATTGATGCCCTTTTCACCTAACATCGCATCTAGACCTTGGTCTATCTGTGCTAAGTCTTGGTTGAGACAAGCCAACTCAGAAACTTCTTCTACAGTTAAAGTCGAGGTCTCTTGAGCCCCCATTTCTATGTTCTCTCTGATGCTCAGACTAAAAAGAAAACCATCTTGAGGACTGATGCTAAAATGAGATTTTAAATTGGCCGTTTGGGTTTCTGCATAGAGAACACCATTCAATCGAACCTCTCCGCGAGTCGTTGGAATCACCCCCGTAAGCACCCGACTTAATAGCGTTTTTCCCGCTCCCGTTTCTCCGACAATTCCCAGAGATTTGCCTTTGGGAAGATCGATATCAATCCCTTGTAAAAGAAGTTGCCCCTCGATCTCAAGCTCAAGGCTTTTAGCCTGAATGCCGACAAAATCCTCGATGTTCCAATGTTTGAGCTGACTTTCATCAGGTCGCTTACCCGACTCTGAAATTTCCATAATTCGACTCAGTGCCGCACGACCTCGCTGGATGAGCGACATGACCCATCCCAAGCCCACTAAAGGAAATTGCACGCGAACAAGGTAAAGTATGGCCGCTGATAAAGCGCCTACGGTCATTTTATTTTGATCGACCATATAACTGCCCACATAGATCGAAAAACAAATTCCCAATCCCGAAACAATGCCAATGATGGGCCAGATCAGTGAAGTCGTCAGCGCAATTTTTTTAGAAGAGTTTCTAAAGTCACTGCTGTGTTCGTCAAATTGCCCGGCAAACCAATTTTGACGGTGAAAGCTTTTAATTACACTGATGTTGCTGAAACTTTCTTGCACAAAGGTGTTGAGTTCTCCTAAATACTTTTGGTTATCGGCATAGGATTTGTAAATCATTTTCATAAACCGAAGCGATAAAAAGGGGAGAAGAAGGGCCATGCCTAGGCCCACTAGTGCGACGATAGGACTCAACCAAATCATCATAATGGCCGTATAAATAAAGAGGAGGGCCATGCGAAAACTGTGCAAAACCACAGGGCCAATCAAATCTCTTACGTTGTTGAGATCATTGGTTGCCCTAGACATCAGATCGCCTGTGCGATATTGATTGAAAAAAGAAAAGGGCTGCTCTTGAAAAATTCTAAAAAGATCATTGCGCAGCTGATATTCGACCTCTCGACTTGCGCAAATCAACAAATAGCGTTGAAAAAAGAGCATAATCGCAGAAATCAAACTCGCTGCGGCCAACACAATTAGCCATGGAACAATTCCGCGCATGTCGCCCCCCTCATTGAGGTGATCGACAATCATCTTAATCATTAGAGGAGAAACCTGGTCTAAGGCTGTTGAAAGAAAAACAAAAAAAAGGGCTAAAAAAAAGCAACCGGGCAGGCAGAGGCAGAGGCAGAGGCCTTCCCTTCCCCAATTCACACAAGATTCACTCACCAGCTGGTTCTCTAGTGCCCACCCCCATTCCCCTCTGATCCAAGCCT
>JBNKYI010000115.1:0-7302 GCA_050300815.1 Fibrobacterales bacterium | reverse complement strand
CATCCTCTTCACATTTGCCGGACAAGAAACCAAATCAATCAAACGGGTTTCAGACAATATTTCATTCACTGCTAACTGCGCCTTACCAAACAGGTTGTGTATTTTGCAACGGCTAAACTCTTGGCACTGGGTCGACTCTTCCATGCAATCCATCAGAGTCATCTCTCCCTCCATCGCCTCCATTACGTGAAGAACCGATATTTGCCCCGGATCGACGAGTAGGCGGATTCCCCCTTTGGGACCGGGCAGCGACTCTACCCATTGACGCTTAACCAATTCAGACACCACAGACTGTAAGAATTTCAGACTTAGATTCTGCTTCACCGCCATTTCTCGAGTGGTTAGACGAGGATCATCTCGGTATTCAATCAACCCCACCAAGATTCTCAGAGCATAATCCGTTTTTTTCGTCAATTTCATTAAAGGCCGCTTCTAACTTTTGTTGAAAGATTTGAAAGGCAAAATACTGAGAAGCGCAGGAAAAAGGAAGGTCGCCAACAAGAGTGACAATCCCAAACAAAGAATTTGACTAACCAGGGTAACCGCGAGAAAATCGGGGTGAGACTGAGCAATCCACAGGCCCGATAGAAACAAAATTCCCAAGTTGCGCAACAGCCAAATCGGCATCAATTCTTTTACCCCATGGGCCAGAGCCGCAATTTTGGGTTTTCCCTGATGCATATGCCCGACAGAGCGAGCCCCCAACAACGACAAATCGGTAAACAACAATGCCGTGAGCAATTCAATGTTCCAGTGATATTCTTTAACCAATAACAGCATCAGGGAATTTGCCCAGAGTAGGTTAAACAAAAAGCCCAAGCTTCCCACTAAAAATATAGGCAAGATCAGCCCGCCCAAATTTTGTTTACCCAGCAAACCGATAAAACCCAAAACCCCCATTCCCACGAGCATAAGTAAGTATTTGGATTGCAGCTCTGCACTGAGAAACAGGTATTGCCAAAGGGTTAAAAAAATCACGGGAAAGACGAGGTAACCCCAGCGCTGCTTAAAGAAAAAGGCGATCAACGCGCCTGCTCCTATGGGAACAATGAAGGGCAAACCCATTTTAAAAACTTGCCCTAACAAGCCAGAAACCGAGCCCTTGTTGAGCACCAAAAATTGCAATGTAAACTTGTTTTGCATTCGTATTTCTTCTGAAAAATTTGCCCACAGAGGAGACACTTTCGAGATCACAACATAAGCAATCAATAAAAATGACAATATCCAGATCCAGCGCAATCGCAAAATCGTTTCAGCCAACCGAAACCAAAAAGAAGGTTTTTCTCTTAAATCCATAATTCATCTCTTCTCTTTGCAGGGAGAAATATCACCGCAAATTTAATAAGCCCCCGGCAAATTCTCATTGCCGCTCGTATTTATCTCGCAATCACTAACTTTTGTAGCTTAGAAAAAGTCTTTTCTGTCGTTTTTCCCGACCATTCATTTCTGTGCTGATGACGAGCCAAGACCCGATAATAATAGAGCCCATTGGCAAGCCTATTTCCCCAGCGGTCTGTTCCGTCCCAAACGGTTTCTCCGGGGAGAACATTTTTTAACACCCTTAGCAGCTTGCCGCTTTGTGAGAAAATGCGCACTTCGGCATCAATCATTCCCGACGACCCCGATTGAAAATGAAAAACCGTTTTATTCTTCATCGGGTTAGGCTGATTATAAACGCTCTGAATTCCCGCTTCTAATATTCCCTGCAAATGAAAATGGAGTTCTTTTGTTCCCTGCTGCTCAAGAATATCGCGCGCGCTCACTTTCAGCACATAATCACCCAGGGGCGTATCTTCGTTTAAGCTCACCCTAAAAACCGCGCGCTTGCCGCTTTGCTCTAAAAAGAGAGGATGCTGAGGAGAATTGAATCCCACCAATTCCCAGTTGATTCCTTCATCGGGATTTTCAATGTAATCTAAACCCGTCGAGTCATTCACCTCGACTTCAATACACAGAGGAAGAGAGAGCTCAACGCCACTGGCTAAAGGCTTAACCTCTCCCCATTCTGCGCAAGGAGTGAAGGTGATCTCAGGAGCCTCTGTATCTTGAATGGAATCGGCATAAGTCGAGGTTCCATCAATTGACAATCCGTCTTTAAAAAAAGAGCCATAATCTTTAGATCCACCTCCCCAAGCATACCCCCAAATCACCGCATTGGTGTCGCCAAAGCTTATTTTGCGAGGGCTGATAAACTCCGTTGTAAAACGCCCATTGGCAAAGGGCAATACTTCAGAATAAATCACACGCCCCGAAACATCGGCACTCGTCGACATCGGAGTACTTTGGATGGTGTCCTTCCACGTGCGCAAAATATCTTGTTCTCTTAGAGTCAAATAAAGCTCACCTTCTGAAAGGCCTTCTACCGTGCCTGAAATTTCAATTTTATCAAGGGCCTGTAGCGTGTCGGGCAAATGGTCTAACGAGAGTTTTAATTGGGGAGGATAAAATTTGAGAACCGGCTCTCCGAGCAAATTATATCTCTGTGCGTTAATTCTTCGGCCTATCGCATTGCTAAAACTCGATTTTGCGAGGCGCAAGGCGTCTCCTAAACGCACACTGTCCACTCCTTGATGAAGGGTATGGTAGAAGAAATTCGCTAAGGCCTCATTTGAATTTGCCAGACTTTCTCGAGTGGCCGATAAGCTCGCTATCGCGCCATTGTCTCCACTCATCACAAAAGCCTCACTGAGGGGAGTAATACTTGCCGCATCCCATTTACCCACCGTGCAAGAGAACGCACTAAAAAACGTATAGCGCCCTCGATTTGATAAGCTGGCAACCGCCGCTTTGTCAAACAAATGCTCATCGGCAATCACCTCAGAGCCACCGTGTCCAAAATAAACGGTCACCACAGCTCCATCATTTAAGCTTCGAATCAGGTCTCTTTTAGCCGCTGGCTTTTTATAAGACAGATCTAAATCGTAATCCAACAAAAAGATGCGATTGATCTGAACATCGGGACGTTCTTGGTGAATCGCGTCAATGGTTCGGCTGACCATGCCCACGTGATCAATGCCATCGACATTATTTATTTGCTGAAAGTCATCTGCCAAAAACAGCGCTCGATTTCGCCAAGGTCCAAAATCGCCCTCGTTTTTAGACTCGTAAAGTTTAATCTTGTTGATATAAAGACTCAATTCCTCCACAGATTTTGCCGGAATCCTTCCGACAGAAATATCTGGATTCACAGCAACTTGACTGCGACCCTCCCAAAAAAGTTTTGCTCCTGGGCTCAAGTAGGCATAATAATCATCACTTCCAAAATCATAATCTTCAAAGGGCGGAATCCAATTCGCGCTTCCCTTATATTCAATTCCCCGATAATCAAACGATCCATCGCCAAGCAATAGCGCATATTTTAAACGGGGCGAATGGGTCGCTTTGGCAAAGGCGAGATAATTTCGAATTGCGGCGGGATCAAAGTTCCCTCCCATGACCTTAAACAGATCTTCAAGCAAGACCACACCGGTTCTTATGGGATCGTATGAATGCTGATTGCGCCATTCGGCCAGTTCAATCGCCTTTTCTTGAAAAGCCTCAGGGGCGACGATCAAATACTCGTAGTCTTTAGAGACCCCTGATGGCGTGCTTCCGGTGACCAAGTCACTGATGACCTGATTAAACTTCAGCGAGACAGGCAAAATTTCAGGACTTAGATTGCGATGATCTTTAATCGCAAAATATTTGACGATTTCTCCTTCACCCGCACTATCGCTGAGCACCCCTGGGTTTTCTAAATAATGTGTGGGAATATCATTGACGAGTCTTACATACCTTTCGTTAAGCCCCGACATCTGTATTCGGCTTGTATGACTTGCATTATAAGGCAACAACATCCACTCATCGGCAAACTGCGAAGGCGAACTCAAATAACTGATCGTCAATCCTTCAAGTTGCCTTTCACTCCCTCTAACCAAGCCATCAGCCTCACTCACTGTCCATTGAGCCGAGTTGAGGTTTGTGTTCCCTAGCTCCCAAGCACAGCCCCCTGGCTGACAAGCCACTTCTTTACCCAAAGAGTTTCCGTTGTAGCTCAGGCCAAGAGCGAGATGATTCATCCTCACGAAATAACCTTTTTCTTGAACATCATTTGATCCACCGTAGCGATCTCGATAAGCTTGGTATTCGATTTGCAGCCAAGCCGAATCAGCGCTCGTCGGCAAGTGCAGGTCTGCCCAGCCAAAATCACTTTGTGAACGCGTCACTTCTGTGCCCTCACGCGCCATTTTCCACGACCATTCTCGACCAGATTCCAGTTCAACAATGCCTATTCTCGCAAAAAAAAGATCGACGAGAATTGAATCTTTTTCAACTCGTTGATACCTGCGAATTTTATCAACCGAGGCGCCTCCTGAACCGCTTAATGAATTTGAGAAACGCAATCCTGTCGATGAACTCATCCCCAAATGGTATTCTCGATAGTTAGAAAAAGGAGAGTACGTAAAATAATGTTCAGGGGCAACCGCACCCTGCAAAGTCGCAGGCACTTGGCGCCAGTTTTGCGGAGGCGTTCCAAAAAACTCGATGGCATCTCCTGTGTCGAATAGCCCATTGCCGTTGGCATCGGTAAGTTTTAAAGGCGTTTCTACTAGATTCTGAAAAGGAGCTACCACTGTGTCGAGAATCTCGTTAAGCGTATCGGCAACCGTGGCCCATAAACTCAGCCTCTCGATGGGAACTCCAGAAATAGAACCTCCAACAACTTGACTTATTTCATCATAAGTCACCTTATACATCCCCAACTGATCCATACGGCCCAATTCGGTTTCTGAAATTCTAAACCTCGCCAACCACTCTTGGGGTTGACTAAAGCCCATGCCACACAGTAATAAACAAACAAGTACATTTTTTTTCATCAGGGCCTAATCCGCAAAACTTGTCCTAAATCAATTCGATTGCTTTCGAGTTGATTTAGACGAATGATTTCTTCTACCGCAATGCCAAACTTTTGTGAAATTCCCCACAACGTATCGCCATTCTGCACTTTATAGTGCGACGAATGAGCCTCGGTAGGGTTATTCTGAACGTTAACCGTTTTGTCATTAGGCAAATAATATACAAGAAGATCTCCCTTGCGAATGACCGCACGACCTTCTAACTGATTCCATTTCAACAAATCGTTGAGTTTAACGCCTAACTTTCTAGAAATCTGATAGAGATTGTCGCCATTTTGCACTCGATAAACCTGTTTTTTGCCACTGTATTGCAACTGAGCTGCGGGTTTTGTTGAAGACACCGTTCGAATCAAAATCTTCTGTCCTATTTTCAACGGAGCTCCGGGCTGCAGGTCATTCCACTCCATTAATTCCGTCACGCTGGCACCGATTCTTCGACCTATTGAATAGAGATTATCACCGGGGATCACTCGATAGTAAGAGTCTGCCGAGAGTGCGATCAATTTTGATTCCCCATTTGGCTTAGGCGATTTTTCGACTGAATTCAGAGGTTTCACAACATCGCGGCTCACTTGCGCAGAGCGATGCTTGACAGCTTTGCCCCCCTGAATAGGAATATAGAGAATCTGATTAGGCCAAATTCTCGAATTGCGCATGTTGTTAGCCGACTTGATCGCTGAGACACTGACACCGTATTTTCGGGCAATCACACTGAGATTTTCTCCTCCCCGCACCCGATGACCTTCTTGACAAACCAATTGAGATTTATCGACCGCGTCGTAATACTTTTGAAAAAAATCACCTCTACCTTCGGGAAGTCTCAACAAATAAGCACTGCGCGGAGGCGTGCTCTGCTGCCGCAATTCGGGATTCATCAAACGAAGTTCTTCTTTTTCAACAGCCAAAGCGTGAGATATTTGACCTAAGTCCATGCAATGCCTCACCCTAACTGTATCTATCGCCAATTCTTTTTCTCGTTCAACCTTCAAACCGTATTTCTGCGGATTTGAGGCAATGATGATCGCCGCTAGAATACGAGGCACATAATTCTTGGTTTCTTTAGGTAAATCCAATTCCCAATAATCGCGAGTTCCCTGGGCTTTGATCTGACGGCGAACCCGGCCCTCTCCACAGTTGTAAGCGGCTATTGCCAAATACCAATCGCCAAACTCTTCATAGAGGTTTTTTAGATAAGAGAATGCCGCTGAAGTCGACTTTTCAGGATCGCGCCTCTCATCTAACCACCATGTCACATCCATTCCATAATGACGAGCGGTTGAAGGGATAAACTGCCACATCCCCGCCGCTTTGGCCGATGAGGTTGCCGTTGTTTTATAACCTGATTCAACGAGAGCTAGGTATTTCAACTCTTTGGGAACCTCTTTTTTTTGAATCATCGAATCAATAAGAGACTCATAACGCCCTAAACGACTAAGAGACGTTTCAACAAACGATGGCACCCCGTAGGCCAAGTAATAAATCTGTTCTAAGACCCTTGAATTGACATCGACCTTCATTTCAAATTTTGAGAAATCCACATCGCGAATCAATTCGGGAATATGTTCAACGACTTCAGAATCTACGGCCAAGGTATCCGATTCCCAGGGCAACTCATCCGTCGATTGCGCCAAGGCGCCTTGGGTTCCCAGTTGCTCAAAAACAATTGCGTATTCTTCGAGAAGCAATTGATGAAAGGCAACCTGGCGCTGCCCCAAAGAATCTCGGCGAATCTTTCCCTCACTTAAAATGAGTATCGCCGAGTCGAGCATATCTGCAGCTTGCGCCCAATTCTCATCCTCTTCAAAATCTAATGCCGCTTGATAAAAGCGATCTGCCTCAGGAAATTCAGGAAAGACATCCGCCTCACTCCTTCCCAAATCAGGGGCAGGCCCCCTGCAACTCATCAACCCCCAGCCTAACAAAAGGATCCAACGAATTGACAATTTAGACGGAATTAAAAAAAAGGGGAAACCGGCTGTTTCCCCTTTAATGAACCTTTGGGCCCTTAAAATCAAATCACTCATCAAAATCAAGATCTTCGGCGTAGTCATTCCAAATCTGATCTCGTTTAAACTGAGGATTGTCGAAATCCACTTCTTCGTCCTCTTCTTCCTCGTCGTATTCGTCGTAGGAATTGTCTTGTTCCAATGGATTGAGGTCTTCAAAATCGTCCTCTTGTTTTGGACGGCGACCGAAGTAATATTTCTTGTTCATTTTAACCTCAGTAAAAAAGGGCTTTATTGTATTTATCTCGCCAAAAAATAATGCGGTGTTGAGAATTTCTCAATTACTTTTTTTACCCATTTTCACGCGGTTTTTCCACTTTTTTTTTCTGTGATTTTAAAAAACCCCTATAACGATCACAGAAGTTGACGGGTTATAGGGGTGGCTGATATATAAGGAAAAT
>JBNKYI010000114.1:0-7316 GCA_050300815.1 Fibrobacterales bacterium | reverse complement strand
ATCGCGCTTACCCTCCGTTTGATCGCATCTGCATGGACGGCATCGCCATTCACTCCTCGACCCTTGAAGCAAAACAATGGATTAAAGCCGGGTTGCAAAAAGCGGGCGACCCTGCGATGACGCTTTCAGATCCCCATTGCTGTATCGAAGTAATGACCGGAACCCTAACCCCTCTAGGTGCTGACACCTGTGTTCGCTATGAAGATTTAGTTGATGAGGGCAATTCTTTTCGTCTCGCCGAAAATGTTTCGCTCAAAGCCCGACAAAACATCCATCCCATGGGCACCGACTATCTGCAAGGCGCCCTGCTTATCGAAGAGGGAACTCGCCTCAATGGAAGCCACATCGGCATCGCCGCATCGGTAGGTCTCACTCATCTTTCCGTTTATCGAGACCCAGCTATCGCCCTTCTTTCGACGGGGGATGAAGTCATTCCTTACGCCAGCCACCCCTTGCCTCACCAAATTCGCCGTTCTAACGCCCCCGCGCTGGCCGCTATTCTCAACGACTTCGGTTTCAATAACCTATCCGACCAACACCTTCCCGACGATTCTGAAAAATTAGTGGAAGGCATTCAACAAGCCCTGCAAAGCAGTGACGTACTCCTTTTAATGGGTGGCGTTTCTGCGGGCAAATTCGATCTTGTGCCCCAATGCCTCAAGGCATGTGGGGTGCGTGAAATATTCCACCGAGTCCAACTCCGCCCAGGCAAACCGCTCTGGAGCGGAGTGGGCCCCGGGGGGCAAATCGTTTTCGGTTTGCCCGGCAATCCGGTCTCAGCGATGGTTTGTTTTCGCCGTTTTCTACTTCCTTTGCTTCAATTAAAATCGGGTCTCAAGCAGCTAAAACCCACTTATGCGGTTTTGGCACACGAAGTAGAATCTAAGCCTAAACTCACTTGGTTTTTACCTGTTCAACTCAAAAGCCTCTCAAGCGGACAGTTAGAAGCCACGCCAAAGCCGACCCGGGGCTCGGGGGATTTTTCTACCCTTGGTCAAACCGATGGATTCATAGAACTTCCTGCAGGTCGAACGGCCTTTGAAAGGGGAGACTCTGTGCATTTTTTCTCTTGGACCTGATATGACAAACCCTATTTTGGTGGATTCCCACGGTCGGCAGATGCGCAAATTGCGCGTTTCGTTAACAGACCACTGCAATTATCGATGTTTTTATTGCATGCCTGCCGATGCGCGATTTTTCAAACGCACCGAAATGCTCTCTCCTGAGCAATACCAAAAAATTGTCAAAGCATTGCTCGACCTAGGAATTGAAGAAATTCGCCTAACAGGTGGCGAACCTACCGTTTCACCTCTATTTAGAGAGATCGTGCAACACATTGCCGAGCTCAATCCTCTCAAACTCGCCCTCACTTCAAATGGCGAGTTGCTAGAGCCCCATCTGCAATTTCTCAAACAAAACAACGTCAACTCTCTTAACATCAGCTTAGACAGCCTACAGGCTGAACGCTTTGCAGCGATCACTCGTGGCGGCCAATTCGACAAAGTGATGAGCACTCTTTTGCAGGCAATCCAACTCGAATTCGATCTCAAAATCAATTGTGTTTTGATGCGAGGGCACAACGACGATGAAATCATTGACTTCGTTAAATTCTCAGAAGAGCACTCTGTCGAAGTTCGCTTTCTCGAAGTGATGAAAATTGGCCCCCGCTGTGAAGACCTGAGCTCTTTGTTATTCCCTCAAAAAGAGTTAATGGAGTTAATCTCACTTTACACCTCCCTGCAAGAAATCCCCCAAAGTCGAGATTCAACCAGCAAAGTCTATCAAACTCAAAGAGGAGGGCGCATCGGTTTCATTTCTTCAGAAACCCAGCCCTTCTGCAATCAATGCAGTCGCTTGCGTTTAACCTCAAAGGGCGCCTTGCGGGGTTGTCTATTCAAGGCCGATGAAGTCTCTCTCATTGACAAAGAAGGAGATGAGCTCTATCGTTGTTTACACGAGGCCATCGCTCTGAAACCCTTTCATCGCATCGATCACTTTTCTGAGTCGATGCACATTACCGGAGGTTGATTGTGGAACATCATCCACTCACTCATCTCGATTCTCAAAACCGGCCCCGCATGGTTAATGTGGGCGGTAAAACACCTTCACTGCGCACAGCAAGTGCTCGCAGCGTCATTACCATTGATCAAAATTTATCTGACTTGCTTTTAAAATCATTTGCCAACGGTGAACTCAACAGCCCTAAAGGCCCCGTCTTTCAAACAGCAATTATCGCCGGAACTCTAGCGGCCAAGAAATGCGGAGAACTCATCCCTTTTTGTCACCCCGTCGGATTAGATGCTTGTGAGATTCAAATTGACTTCGTCGATTCAAATAAAATACAAGTGGTTAGCTCTTGCTCTGTTTTTGCAAAAACGGGAATAGAGATGGAGGCGCTAACCGCTTGCAGCGTCGCCGCTCTGACGATTTACGACATGTGCAAAGCTTTCGGCAAACCCATGGTTATTTCAGAAACCCGTCTATTGTCTAAAACCGGAGGCAAAAAGGATTATTTATATGGCGAGCAATCATCGCAATAAAAAACCGTTGCCTTTTTTGTTTAACCCTTACGAAATGGCAATCTGCGGATTCAGTGGCGTGGGCAAAACCACCTTGCTCACTCGTCTCTTTGAAATTTTTAGTCAAAATCATCGTGTAGGATATATAAAAAGTGATGCACACCATTTTGATTTAGACAAAGAAAAGAAAGACACTTGGCGCATGCATCAAGCCGGCGCTCATCAGGTCTACATCAATTCTGCAAATGCCGAAGGTTCTTATCAAAACCATACCATTGCCGACAACCTTAAAGCCTATTCTTTCATTGATAACGATTTTGTTTTAGTTGAAGGTTACAAAAATTCAACTCTGCCAAAGATTGCATTTATTGATCAAGATCAACTTATACTTCAACAAATCGAAAACAAAAATTCGATTAAAGCCTATGTCGGAGAATTTGCCCAATGCCCTATTGACACCCATTTGCCTTACTTTCAGCGAGATTCGATATTAGAAATTGCCAATTTCATTTTGTCTTACTTCAATGGAATGACGACTCGCACTCCTCTTTATGGGCTATTGCTTGGGGGCGGATTCAGTCAACGTATGGGAACAGACAAAAATCATCTCGAAATTAACGGAAAAACCTTAAGCCAACGCGGACTCGAATTTCTCGACAGCATCTGCGACCAAACGTTTCACTCTTGCCGGCCAGGGCAAACGGGTACTCCTCCCTTCATTGAACTCTATGACACCTTTTTGCATTTGGGGCCCTTCGGTGGCATTCTCTCTGCCCAACAAAAGTATCCTAACGCCGCTTGGCTTGTGCTCGCCACTGACCTTCCTCGGGTAAATGCCGAGGTTTTATCTCATTTGCTTTCTCAACGCAACCCCTTCAAAATGGCCACCGCCTTTGATTCTGACTATAGCAAACACCCCGAACCTCTTTGCGCCCTCTGGGAACCTAAATCTTATCTCAGAAACTTACAAGTCATGGCCCGCGGTTTAGGTTGTCCGCGCAGCGCCTTAATCGAATCTCAAGTGCAGCGAGTTCCCCAATTATTCAAAGGCAGTCTCGACAACGCCAATACCCCTGAAGAATTCGAAAACATCATTCGCTCTCTATAAGACTTCTCTAAATCTCCTTCCACAAGTCTCGTTTTAACTTCTTGTTTTTCTTAGATAAACTTTAAGATATTCAACATTTTATTCACATTTATTTGCAAACTCAAAACGGCACCCTACCCCACCAGGATAAGGGACTTGATTTCAAAATTTACCACCTCAATTTCGGTCTTTTTTTTCCATTTTCCCTTCGAAAGCATTGGCGCGGGTGTAAAAATTTGTGTACATTAGACTTAGGGTCTGATCGATGAAATGTCATTTGAACAGACCCATTTTTTTCTCAAAAACAACTTAAGGAGATTGCCATGCAAATCACAATTACGGCTCGTCATTTTTCACTCTCCTCTCACACCACCGATGATTTCAAAGCAAAAATCGCCCCTATAAGTCGCTTTGACGACCAGATTCGATATGTTGATGTTGTCTGTCAAAAAGAACACGAAAAGGCCTTAATGGAATGGAAGATTGGTTTTGAAACAGGAAAACCTCTTGTTCTTCACACAGAAGCAGAAACCCTTAAAGTCTGTGTTGATCAACTCATCGAAAAAGCAGAAAAGAATCTCAAGCGTCATAAAGCGCAAAGAGAGTCTCGTGGGTCAGAAAAGATTACCGAGCTTGTATAAACGGATTGCACTGTCAGATCGCAAAAAGGGGCTGTCCGTTATGTGACAGCCCCTTTTTATTTTCACATTTGATTTCATTCTCTATTCTTTAGTATGAAATCATTTGACAATAAAATTCCAGTTTTCAAAGCCTACCATCAAGACCAACTCACATTTTTACCACAAGTAATTCTTTGAATTTCACGGCTTAATTCTAATGTTTCTGCGTCGCGGTCGCGCGACGGCGGCCCCCTTTTATACAAACGAAAACCACCGACTAAGCGGTGGTTCTTCATAAGTCTTCTGATGATGAAAAGAGGCTCTTTCCCCATTGTTGTGCGGTCTGGCAACTGCACTAACACAGGGCGCAAGAGTTGTAAAACGGCTGCCACATGGCTGCCACATGGCTGCCATGTGGCAGCCGTTTTACACAAATCACAGATTTAAAGATTTATCCATTCCAGGTAAGAGAACCCAGTTGTCATCAAAAATCCCGAACCAGACTTGCCACGAAATATCAAGCTCTGTAAATATTTCGCCCATTGTTTGAAAGTAATTGAGCAAATGCCTAAGTTGAGCAGATTTACTATAGGCTCCCCATTCGTTACAAATCAAAGGAACTTGGTGATCATAAGCCCATTGTTTTGCCTTGATAAGGCGGTTTTTGATATAGGTCTTATTACCCACCTTATAATATTCTTTGAGACTTGATTGAACGCCATAGGGGGCGTTTTGGGCACCGAAGTATCTGTATTCTGTTGACCAGTCGGCTTCACTGTAAGGGAAGGGGATGTTTTTAAGTGAGCCTTGATCAGTCCAAGAGGCGCCTTGGTGGGTGAATAAGAAGGGATCATACATGTGAAAGGAGTAAATGATTTTGGTGTCACTAAAAGGAAGGTCGGGATTGCTCACTAATTTGTCTAAACTGTACCAATCTGTATCGCCAAAGATAATGGGGCGATTGCTGTCTACGGTTCGAATCGAATCAATCATCATTTGAGCTAAAGATGTCCATTGAGCTTGGTTGATTTTAGTGGGGCTTTCTAAACCAGGTTCGTTGGTTAATTCGTAGAAAAGATCTGCGCGGGTTTCGCCGATAAAGTGGCTGGCGATTTTTTTCCATACACTTGCGACGGTTTGACGATATACACTGTCGGCAACTGTGGTGTTGGTGAAGCTGCCATCATACTGGTGATAATCAATGGTGAGTGATAGACCGTGGCGCTTAGTCCAAACATTAAAAGAATCGAGAACCGTGTATAAAATGTTTTCGAGTTCAACCTCATTTTTAAGCCCGTTGAGAACGGAGTCTCTTTCGATAATGTAGAGGTCGAGGTCGACGGGGAGTCGAATGCCTTTCATTTTTTGATCGGCTTGTAATTTAACACTGGCCTCGTTGAATTTCCATTGAGATGGTTCTAAGCTAGAGTCGAGTTTTTCTGCATTTTCTAACCAATTGGTGAAGTTCATGCCTTTGGTTAAATAGGTTTTAGACAGGGTATTTAAGTCACTGACCACTTCGCCGGGATTGTCTAAGCTGTCGGGAATTTCGGGGGCGAGAATTTCCATGTTATACTCGAGTGGGAATACGATCTCGCGTTCAAAACGAATGTCGTCTAATCCCAGAAAACCACTTTGAGGATTGGGTGATGTCTGAGATCCCTCGATATTCCATACGATACTGATGTCTTGGTCTAGGTTGAGATCGACGGGGTCGGCACCCGCCCAGCCCGCTTGCTCAAGGTCTTCAAAGGGAATTTTAACAAGAGTCCAATTGGCGTGATAGGGAACTTTGAATTTATAATAGTCCCAATTTGTGACTTCAGAGGTTTCGACGCGTAGCCAGTGGGCCTTGCCTTTGTGCCAATAAGAAATGCCAGCAAATTTGGCGGGGCTATTGGTGCTGTCATAGGGGATTTTGGTTCCAAAAGCATAGTAGGGAGCATAAGCGTAATCGGCTTTGAGGAGAGTGAAGTTGATATAAAAGTAGCCTAAGCCCTCTGCGCCTAAGCCGTCGCTTAAAAAGCCATCCATAAAATCTTCGGGATCAATGCTACTTTCGCCTCCTCCTGCATTATCGCTGAAATCATACCAAGAGCCGTCGAGAAAGTTGGTGCCATCGCCATCTTCAAAATTTTCAATAGAAAGAGAAGAGTCTGTCGAAATTGTGTCGGCGAGCGAAGAACTCAAAGGGATCTCACTCGAAGAGCTTAAGCTGTCAGAAGAGCTTGAGGGCTCGTCAGAACTACTGGTTGGGTCTGGCTCAATAGGGTTTTTGTCACTGCATGCGGTTATGGCAAGCAAGAATAATCCACTCAGAAATATTGGGGAGCGAGAGAGGAGGGACATTTTTTTCTCCGAATTAATGGTTATGAATGAGAACTTAAATTAAATTGTCTACATATCAAAACGTTCTTTTTCCTTACCATAATTCAAAAAGCAAAATATTTGCAAAAGTCGCGCTTATTTTTCGGTAGACCATCCAATTTGATCTAAAAAGTCTTGATAGGTGCCATCGAACACTCGAATTTTTTCTTCATCAAAGACAATGAGTCGGGTGGCAAATGCGTGCAATAAGTCTTCATCATGACTTACCACTAGGGTCGCGCCACTAAAACTGTTGCAAGCTTCAACTAAGCTTTCAACGGATTCCATATCTAAGTGGTTAGTGGGCTCATCCAGTAATAAAAAATTACTTGGGGTGGCCAATATCTTAGCTAAAAGCACACGGGATTTTTCTCCACCTGATAAAACCTTTACTTTTTTGAGGGCATTATCCCCTTCAAACATCATTAAACCCGCTAAACTTCTGGCTACACCGCGATTAAAAATCCCTTCGGTGCTCAAGGTGTCCATGATTTCATCTTCAATGGTATTTGTAGGGGTCAAGCGTTCGACATTGGTTTGTCCGAAGTAGGCTGTCTTGGTCGCGGGGTGGTATTCGATCTCGCCTTGGGTTGGGGTGAGTTCGCCAGCAATGAGTCGAAGCAATGTGGTTTTTCCCCGTCCGTTGGGCCCGATAATGGCAATGCGGTCTCCTTTAAAAACCTCAAACTCTAAATCTTCAAACAAAGGTTCTTCGGCACTATA
>JBNKYI010000113.1:0-7353 GCA_050300815.1 Fibrobacterales bacterium | reverse complement strand
AATTGAGAATTAATAATTAGAGATGTTACATAGGCCGTGGCAAGGAACAAGGAACGAGGAACAATTGGGGGAGCAGATGTGCCCCCTTTTTCCGAAAGCAGAGCTTGAGGCAAATCAAAAAAGGGTAACCCGTGTGGAGCCGCTAGGTAACAGCCCTCGGTGGCGTGTGAGCAGAATCGTTTTTACCCCCTTTGGTCGATGTACAAAAGGGGGCCGCTGTCGGTCGGCACCGACAACATTTAGTTTAACACCATGGCGGTGTGGTTGGTCACTGAGCAATGCCGAAGTGCTACTTGCTCATTTTTCTAGGTCAAGCCCCGTAAGAGTGGCAACTTCTTCAACCGACATCCCCTTATCTAAAAGCTTCTTAGCAAGCTCTTGTTTAGCTTTTAGCTCACCCTCTGCTCGACCTTCAACACGTCCCTCTTCACGACCCTCTTGTCGGCCCTTAATTTCACCTTCTTCAAAACCTTTATCTCGAGCGTAGTCAGTAAAAGGCTTAAGATTTCTTTCGTTGTATAGTGACATCTTATACTCGTTGAGGTTCTTTTTAGAGAATTTATGTAATTCGGCCCTTTCAATCAATCTCTTTAAAGTCGAATCTACGAATTCGGGGGGATGGTATTTAACTTTGTTCAAATTCAGAAAGGCCCAAATCCACTTTTCTAATGGGGTTTTTGACTCTTCAAGTTGAAGCCTAAAACTCGGCAGTTCAAGAGTTATAAACTCTAATGCCTGGGTGTATTCTCTGTAAGTTTCAGTATTTAATATCTTATGGTGATTTTCGAAATGATCAGTAGAACTATTAAGCTTAAATGTTATTACTGAAATAACATAAACTTTGTTTAAGCGGTAGTCCCAATTGCCTTTTATAGCTTGCGATTGTATGGGCCAGGTAGAGTAAAAAAGCGTTCGATCAGAGAAATAGGTTTGGGGTAATTTCTGCATTTCGATAAGAATTTTTCGTTGATCATTTGTGGTGCATATAATATCGAACACAGCCACTCTTGAATCGATATCAGCCCCTATATGCTCAGTGGGTAAAAACTGAACATCTGTGACGTGATCTTTTTGAGGGAGCACAGAATTTATAAAGCTTATGGTAAATTCTTTATTTTCTGAGCTCCCGAGAATGTATTTGAAACCCCAGTCTGAAGTGAGGTCGAGATAAAGCTCATCTAGTTTGAAGTTTTTGGGAAGTTTGTTCATCAAAGCATCCTGTTAAAGTTGAATGCAGATTAGACGAACAAGGCGGGAGTGATGTAACCGTTTTAATTGAAAATTGTGAATGGAAAATTGAGAACGAAAATTTCTACAGTAAGATCTTTACGGTGGAAATTTCTACCCTTAAATTTCTTAAACGAAGTGCACATTTAATTCCGAAATGGCGCGCGGAGGCTTATCTGTTCGGGCGAAAAATCTTTCGCCCCAACGCGCTAAAAAAGCTTGCCCGAATTTTTAATGTTCTCTTTAATCACATCAGAGATTCCTTCACAATCGCCCTCATCGACCTCATAATAAGAAGGTTCGATCTCGGTGAAATCCCCATTGTCAAGACAGGCGCTTAGACTCACACCGTTTAACCATACCGCAGGGTCAAACAAAAGCTCAAAGCCAGACTGGGTAGAAAGATCAATGCCGTTTTCGTTTTGAAATTCAATATCGACATTGAATTTCATAGGCACTCTCAGTTTGATCTCTTGACCTTGATCGTTAAAGCTCAGTATCAATTCAAAACTAATGTTTTCAGAAACAAGACCCGTCGTAGTCGCATCATCAATGCGAATATCAATGCGATCATAACTCGCTTCATACAAAGAGAGTTGAGGAAAGTTAGGAGTAACCTCTCGACTCATCAAATCAACCACCCAAGAGCCTTCATATTTAACCCAACCCTCAGCACAAGGGTCTTCACAATCGAAATCGTCGCTTGCCTCAACTCTGATCTGGCTTAGATGCACAGCGGCTTTGGCAACCTCGTAGTTTATTCCTTCGACATCGACTAAACTTTGAGGGCGATTAGGTAAGGCAGAAGGTTGAGTAGAGGGGGCAGAGAGACGCTGGCTCGAATAAATATCTTGCGTTAAACCCATCACCAAGGTAGCCGTGATCGGGCTGGGATTGCCGACTCCGGTCGCGCCGGCCTTATTTTCGGTGCATCCCATAAAGATAAGACCAAGGGCGTAGATTAAAAAACCAAAAAATATCTTCATTTTAAACTCTCTATTTGCATTTCATTCTACCATGAGTCTCTATTTTGTAAAAGGAAAAAATTGAAAACAGAGCTGGCTGACCTTGTTTTCTTGTTTTTCATCGCCAGATTTCGCTTTTTCACCGGATTTGCCCGAATGGTTTTCTGAATGACACCAATCGAGGGTGTCTAGCCAAAACGACTCAATCCTTTTTTTTAGTTCTGCCTCTTTATCTGGGCTAATTGAAAGACAAATGGTTCTAAAGTCGCGAGCTTCGCGAGGAACTCTTGTTAAGGCCTCTTGGGCTTGGTTTAGAATCTCTAAATGATAATTTTTGGCTAACAGAGAATTGACTTGTGAAGGGGTGCTAATCACTTCTTCACTCTGTTTATAGCGGTCTTTAAATTTATAGATGAATCCCAAATTTTCTAGAAGTTTAATCGAATGCTTAATGGTGACAGTGCCTGGGTTGGGATTGATTTTAGATTCAACAAATGAGACGGCTTCTTTATGACTAGGGCAAAGCACACAAAGCTCTCTAATAACGGGATGGTACCAATGAGCAAAGTACTCGTATCTGTCTCTTTCAATTTGTTGGATCGAATTAAACTTTTTGAAACTTAAAAGTTTTTGAAAAAGACGGTTTTTTAATTGAATCTCATCTTCTTCGTTAAACTGAATAAGGGTTTTGAAAAAATCGGCCTCTTTATCAGACCATCTAAAAAAAGCGATAAGTTTTTGAATGTGATTATCGTTTAACTTGCGTTGGCCGTTAATGATCTGTTTGATAAAATTAGGTGCGCCCAATTGAGCTTCTTTAGAAATTTTACGCCATGAATAAGAATGAGAACGAATGAGCTCATCGCCCAAATCGTTTAGCAGTTCTTTATAGTCTAGGTATTTAAAAATTTCTGTATTCATGATAAAAATCCAGTGGGTGCCGAAGCACCCACTATAAAGGTTTATTCTTTTTCAAGTTCAAAGCTTTTTTTAATATTTTCTTTAACAAGACCTTCTATTTCGGTGCATGATCCTTTAGCCGTCGAATCGTTAATCACTTTTTTCTCACCTTCTACAAAAGCCATTTTTTCTTCATTAAGACAGGCGGTTAAATCGACTCCTTGCATCCATTGAGCGACATTTAGGCCGATCAAGATATTTTGCGTTGCATCAGTAGTGATTGCAAGACCATTTTCATTTTCAATTCTTAAGTCTTCGTTAAATTTTAAAGCCAAGGCAAAAGTTTGAGCCGTTCCATTATTGTCATAACTGCCTTCAATTAAATAAGAATGCTCAAACATGATGTCGTCGACGTCTATAAGAGCCATCTCTTTTTTGGCATCGTCAATTCGAATATCTATTCTCTTATAAGTACCGATGGGAATATCAAAAAGACCAACATCTGGCGAAAAGGTGCCGCGAATCAAATCGGCGAGAAAAGGGCCTTCTAACGCAACCTTACTGCTTGGGCTGCAAAAATCATCCTCGTCAACAGTTTCAACTGAATCACATTTAAACTCATCGGCATAGTCAAATTCAATATCTTTGACCAGAGCTACAACTCTGCTTAAAGTAAAGTCAGTGCCAGCGGCATCTTTGATCACGACCGTAGTTTCAGACTCAGAAACTGCTGAGCTTTGGTTGAAAGCAGGGGCAGAAACTCGACCCGCTGAATTTGGAGCGATAACTTGCATTTTAATCGCACCTTCTCCGATGAGTTTAGATCCTGAAGACATTCCTGATTCTGTTGAACAAGAAATGAAAAGAGTTAAAGCGGTTGCTGTTAAGAGTAGTTTTGCATTCATCGTAAATCTCCTGTTTGAGTGCATTCCTACTTGTAGTTTAGCCACTTTAAAAAGCCAGTGGCAATGGTGTTGATGAAAAATAGTATCAAAATTGATTCACTTTGTGCAGAATTTTTGGGTAAAAACCCATTAAATACAGAAAAATAAGGGGTTATGGTTAGGACTTGATAAAATATAAAGATTATAATTTGATTCACTTTGCCAATTGATAATTAAAAAAAGGGCCGCTGTTGCTGTCCCATTTTTTCTCGTTCATTAACCAATACGAATACGACGAAGAAAAATCATTTCTCAACTTCTTTAAAGTAACCTAAAAGAAACGCAAGATCTTGCGTCTCTTTTAGATTTGGCGCGCCACTTCACGAGTGGTACCTTCCCTCAAAGGGGTTAGATTCTCGCCTCTGTAGAAATGACGGCGTTAAACAGCAAGACTAAAAGCAAATACCTTGTTGATTGACACTACCTGCTTGATCTTTTCCACCTTTGCCTTGGCATGCAGATAATTGACGACCCATGCCATCATAACCATTATTATGGTGACCTTGCACCGATTGGCGATTTAGGGCTTGTTGCAAAGGTGAAGGAGAATCGGTATAAACCGTTTTAATTTCTGAAATGGCTTCATTACCAGTCATATTGGCGGCTTTGCTCCAAACGTTAAACTCTTCATCGAAGTTATCGATGACAAGATTACCCACACGGGGGTTTTCAAATTGTACAGTACCCGTAAATCCCTCGGTAAAACTTTGAAAGAGAATGGATCTGATTTGTGCAGCATTCCAAGTGAAACTAACTTCTGCTCCAGTAAAGTCACTGAGGTTAAACGTGCACGTTGTCCACTCGTTATTACTAGGCACACTGCAGCTCTCGTCAATTTGAAACCATTGCCAAGCCGATCCCACTTTAACCACTGGTCTAAAGCTAAAAGCATTGCCCGTCACCACACGCGCATCGACTTCTAGTTTAGTCGCAGCCGACCAATCCATATTTTTAGTACGTTCAATCGAAATCTCACCAGTTAGGTTGGCAATGTTCAGCTGCATAACGCCATTGCCGGAATTTACGGTTGGGGTATAATCTTTAATCTTGATGGTATTGCTATCGCTATTCCAAATCGATTGCATCCCAGGCTTGGCGGCATCATAATTATGAGTAACCGCAGTGCCAGCAATTATATCGTTATCGCCAATATATTGCCAGCTCATAGCACCGGCATATCCATTATTGATGGCATATTGATATAATTGGGTCGGTGTAGCCGATGGCACTTTATAGGCGGGATAAGTTTCTTTGTTCCAACCGCCAGCCCAAAATTCTCCAATAACGACGGGTTTATTGACTCCCCAAAAAGAAGCGGGATGTTCAAAAGGATTGTTGTCACTGGTTTGATGTTCGGGGTAAAAATGCGCTTGGATAAAATCTAAGGTTCCTGTTGGTTCACCACCGGCGGCAATAAGGGCGGAGTCGCTCCAATTAGACATCGATTTAAAGGTGTGCGAACCAGTTGATACCAAAGCACCTGTTTGCTTGGCTTTAATGGCCGCGGCCACTTTGTTGCTAAACTTTTGCACCCGCGCTAAGGTTTCAGTTTCGCTGAACCAACCATCGATCATGCCTTCGGGTTCATTAAATAGTTCCCAAGTCATTAGAGCGGCATGGTTGCCAATAAATTCAACCACGGGATTAAGGGCATTATTAATAAAGGCCGTTGTGCCTTCGTCATCAAAGAGCTTATGATTTGCGGTAATATTTATTTTGTTACCTGCATAGATGCCCCATTGGTCTTTGGCCATGAGGTTATGGCTAAAAAGACACATCGATACCATCACGCCATATTCTTCAGCAATATCAAGAGCCTTCTTCATATTCGCAGTGGTATTGGCTTTGAGTCCCGACACGAGGTTGGTGGTGGTATTGATTTCGGGGCTTTGGCTCATGTTATTAAATAGCCACCATCTAATCGCGTTTCCGCCCGCCGCTCGCACATCTTGTATCGCTTTGCGCCATACATTTTCATCAAGTTGAGCATCGCCGACGTCAGAATTATAATCGATCCAGGCAAGATTCATGCCGCTAAAAAAGATTTTCTTACCATTCAATTGCAAGTCAGTGCCAGACACAGTGAGCCCTGGGGCGGCCAAAGCAGGCAATGTAATGAGCGATGTTGCTATCAGAATTTTTATAAATGGTTGGGCCATTTTTACTCCTATAGGTTAAGAAGGTTGCAATGTTTGCGGCTAAATGCCAAACAGTAGATATTTAAGGAAACCGGTTTCGTTATCGAAAATAATTTTTATAAAAAGAGACCGTTAACCTTTTTTTAACTAACGCACAACGAGTGAGGCTTCAAGAATAACAGGGTCTAGAATAATGGATGGATTGTCTATTATTTTTAGCAACATTCTTACTGCGCCTTTGCCTTTTTCGCCAAGGGGTTGCCTAATGGCCGTAACGCGAGGAAACATATAGTCTAAATAGGGGTTATCATCAAAAACCCATAGGGGCAACTTCTGGTCTAAACCTTTGTCTTTTAAAGCTGAGATGACATCAAATAACATGGCTCCGCCAGCGCCTATAAGCAGTGAATCTGGGGCAATATCTTTTGCCAATACTTTGGATACGGCGCGCTGTACTTCTTTTACTGTGTATGTTTTGAGAGATTCGGCTGAGTGAAAACAACCCTTTTCTTTAGTCACTTGCTTAAAGGTATTGATGCGAACTTGCGTATGAACCGTATTTAGTGGACCACCGATATAAGCGATTTTTTTAAAACCATTGGCAATGATATCTTGGGCGATTTGCGCCGTGGCCTTGGCATTATCAACATCGATAAAGTGATTATAACCGTCGTTATTTTGCCCAATTAATACCAAGGGAATTTGGGCATTTTGGAGTCGAATTTTATGTTCGCTAGAGAGGAATTCAGCGGCCACAATCATTCCGTCGACTTTTTGGGCCGAAATAATGCGATCGTAAATGATCTCTAAATCACCATCGACTTTGGGGGTAAATAAGAGAAGATTATAGTGGTTAGCAATCGCTTCTTTAGTAATAGACGCCACTAATGACGACCAATAGTGCGAAGACAAACTTTCATCGGGCAAGTTAGGGAAAATAAACCCAATATTAAAAGATTTGCTAAAGGCCAAGGCCCTTGCCGAAGCACTCGGAGTGTATTCTAAATCGGCAATCAGCTTAAGCACCCTTTGCCTAGTGTCTTCACCAATGCCACCCCGATTGTTCAAAATTTTCGATATAGTTCCCTTAGAAACATCGGCAATCTTGGCGATTTGTTTGATGGTGAGTTTTTGGGTCATAGGGCAAAGATAACATATTCAGATTTTCATAAAGATTTT
>JBNKYI010000112.1:0-7510 GCA_050300815.1 Fibrobacterales bacterium | reverse complement strand
CTTGCGGTACAGATCATCGCCCACTACCTTGTCTTCAATACCAGCGTCAATATTTGGATTATCATTCACCTCGACAATCACTGGCCCACGATGAGTTTCTTTTAAATCCACCCCATACAAACCATCACCTATACAAGCCGCAGCTTTAAGAGCCACCTTGGCTACTTTCGCAGGAACGTCCTCAGGAGCATGGGCTGTAAAACGCCCCTCATCATATTTCCCATCTTTCTGGTGGTTAATAACTTGCCAGTGACCTTTACTCATGAAATATTTACAAGCGAAAATAATTCGATGATTGAGAATTCCAATACGCCAATCAAAATCTGTATACATAAATTCTTGAGCCAGCACTAAATCTGATTGTTCAAAGAAATCCTTCACCTTGACTTCAAATTCTTGTTCGTCTTTTATTTTTGCCATTCCCCTACTAAAAGAGCCATCGGGAATTTTAAGAATAAAAGGATAACCCAATGCATCAAGCTGCTCTTTAGACTTTAACAAACTGCCTTTTGTTAACACAATGGTTTGAGGATGTGGAACTCTATTTTTTTTCAATAAGTTCGCTAAATAAATTTTATTCGTACATCGCAAAATACTTGTGGGATCATCAATAACGACCATACCCTCACTGTTTGCCTTTTTACTGAAACGATAAGTGTGATCTGTAACCCCCGTCGTCTGTCGAATAAACAACGCATCATACTCAGCCAATTTGCTATAATGTTTTTTCTCAATTAACTCAACGTTGAGATCGAGTTCTTTTCCGATTTTAATAAACTTTTGCAATGCTCTCGGGTTTGATGGTCGATGCTTTTCTTGAGGATCGTGCAGTATCGCGATATCGTATTTCGCTGTTTTCTTGGGTTTGCGCGGGCGCCAAACTTTATTACTGAATTTTTCAAGAGAAGCAGCAAAAAGATCTTCTTCACTCTCTGTTAATTGATGTAACGAGCCGGGAACAACTTTGTCAATCGCCCATCCCTCTTTACTCTTAAGCTCTACTTTCAAAATAGGCAAATTAAAGACATCAAAGAGCTGGCGACCTAGTTTCTCAAATAAAGGATGTGTCGACTCGCCAAAAAACACCTTAAACTGAAAACTAATATTGTCATGGGGAGCATTCTGAGGCAATTGCTTAACCGCTTTAGCGACCTGCCGTTCAAAATCTTCAATATCTAAAGAATAAATACTCTTGCGCGTAAGGTCTTGCAGCGCTTTAATACGGGGAAATATTCGATCTTTACTCGACTCGGCGAGCAAAGAAACATACCATCCCATGCTTAAGTACTTATAGGAGCGACAAAGATTAACCACCATCGTATTTGCATTCAACTTTTCATCGCCCATTAACAAATACTCACCTGCGGTAACCACCTGTTCAGAAGGATAATAGGGTTTCCAATCTTTGGGGTTTTCAATGACCACTAAAATCTGACTCATAGTTACATATTTCCCTTAGGATAAACCAATACAGCCGCTCTCTGATCGTTAGAGCCATAACGGCACATTTTTTCAAACTCTTTAATACTTACAGGAATATCTGCCAAATCTGCCGCAGTCATTTCTGGTCTTTCTGGATCTAACCAAGAGTCGTGAAAATAGACAAAGCGATCTCCAATTCCCGTTAAGGTCACCCAATGGGGAAATCGTTCTTGATACAATCTCCATGAGCTAATCAACACTACTGGGATCGCCCCTTTTTTCATTTCTTTTTTAAGGTCGCTGATTCCAAATTTTCGATGCTCCAAAACTCGTTGGTAACTTTTTAGTTCTTTTTCAAAAGACTTTTGCACGACTTCGATAATTTCTTTTTTATGAACTTGTCGAACGGAATCGGTAAAAAACACCCCCCTAGGACTTACCCATAATCGAACTTTAAATTTTCGTTTTAGGGCAGCTAAAGCCAAACCATGCGGTCCACATCCGCCATGCCCCGAAGTCATAAATATTGTGGTGGATTCGCGCCAAAGATTAATTTCTTCTTCAATGTTCATCTTGAGTTTGGGCTCGTGAGCATGCATTGCCATCATCAACGCCGAAGGGCCACAAGTAAACTCTAAATTTTGCAAGTAAAGAGGAATTTTCTTTTGCCGAATTAAGGGGTTTTCGTGAGGACGAAGAGATTTTTGTAAACGCACGGCAGGCTCACCGTCTTCATAGTACCCTGGATAAAATCCAAAATCTCTGTAATCTAAACCGTGGAACAGCTTTAAAGAAGCCTCATTGTCTTGCCTAATTTCTAGACGAATCAACGTACACCCTTTATCAAGCGCCTCTTTTTCAGCCCCTTGCGCAAGAACCCTACCCACGCCTTTTCCTCTCGCGTGCATCGAAACCGCAATAGAGTAAATTCGGGCCATCGCTAAATTTTCTCTGAAGAGAACCGTCACATACCCGAGAAAAGCACCCGCTTCTTCAGCCACCAAAGTTGAGGCGTTCCCCTTCAAAATCAAGTGTCTAAAGTTTCGACTCGAAAGCTTATCTCCGTTAAAGCTTTTCTCTTCGAGATCGACCAATTGGGAAACATCTTCCGTTTTCGCCAATCTAAGGCAAATCTGGCTTTTCTTTTTAGAGGAACTGTGAGTCATTGATACTCCCCGTTGAACCGCGTAAATCTAATTTTTTAACACATAAAAATAAGGGCTGATGGGGGAAATTTATTGGTGCCGATGTATCAAAACTAAAGTGACTAGTGTTCCTAGCAGAGGCAAAAATACCGCGATTCTTTTTTTTGGGCGAAGTTTCAGGAGAGATTAACCGTTTTGCATCAACCCTCAATTCGCATTAGGGGGTTGAAAGCAAACACTGTTCGTGCCAGCCCACTGATTTTGCTAAAAATCAATTTGAATTAATCTGAATCCTTTTTTGAGAAACAAGCTGATCCCCATTTCTAATTATTGCGATATAGACGCCTTTGGGAGCTTGAATTTTTTCTGATATTAATCGTTCTAAGGTATTGACATCACTTAGGTTTATCTTAGTTGAAAAATGACGAACGCCATCAGTTGAATAAAGATCTATTCTATATCCTTTTGCAGATAGAGGCACTTGTTCGTATTCTGGCTTATTATCAATTAGCGTAACAACATCATCAGACAATGAATCTAAATAAGTGAACTCAATATCATCTATATTGAGCAGGTAATCTGATACCCCATTGAAACGCAACTTCAACACTTGTATTCCCTTTACTAGAGTAATCCTCGTAGAATCAACATACCAGTCATGCCAACCATTTGATTTAGAAGTGCTAACTTCTAAAAGGCCCTTCGAAACATTCTGATGATCTAAAATTGAAATGGTGCTATTTGAGTCGGCACCAGTGGCTAGGTTAAACTTAAGCTGGTATACGCCCGCTTGCTCTACACTGATTAAATATTCGACCCAATCGCCATCATTAATCCAACCAATGTTTTTTTCACCAAGATCGTCCGTTTCTGATAATATCCCCGACATGTTTGTGTATTCTTCTGCTTGAACAACACCTGGCACAATATGGGGTGATAAACGATCTTCTTCAAATGGATAATCATTTACTTGATAATAATCAAAATCAACAAACCCTCCCGATGATTTCGTAGCGAAATTAAACAATGAAAATCGGTATCCCATAAAATGTTCAAGACTATATTTCATTGTTAACGTGTTACCGATTTTGATCCAATTCAAACTATCAAGACTGTAAAAAAAGGTCGCTTTATCTGTTCTATTTCTAAAATCCATATTGATGCGTAGATGCACTCTATCTTGATTAAAAGGAACTGTAGCCATTTCGACAGGTATAGAATTGGTCGCATTAATCATAAAAATTGATTTCGATGCTCCAACCTTTTTAACTCCAACCATACCGTAGTCGTATTGCTGAGCAGCTATTCCCGCAAAGTCTCCATCTTTCATGCCTTGGGTTTCAATGGCGATCGTGCCATAACTTTGTGGACCAAAACTGCGCTGAGATAAGCTATTATGAGTAGAAAGAAAATCATTGTCGATGCGATCATTAGTGATCCTGAGATAGCCAGGTCGTTGAGTTAACGACCAATAATTATTTACGGGATTGTGATTCCATTGCCAAGCTAATTTCAAGCCGTTGTTCTTATCATTCAGACTTTCGAAATGGTCTGATGAAACAATATTAGACAAGTCACTTTTTTGTTTAATAATTGGGAGCTGGCTTGGCACATTACTAAACACTGGCCAGTTGTTTTCCCATTGAATAGGCACAAGATAGGGAACTCGACCAACCGCGCCATGATCTTGAAATAAATAAGAATACCATTGATTATCAGGCGTACTAATTAAGCCCCCTTGAGCCACTCCTTGATCATTTAAAGCGACACGACCTTCGTAAGGCCCTAAAATATTCTGCGAGCGGTGAATAATAACGGTTCGCCCACTTCTTGATGGCCAGCATATGTTCATAATGTAATACCAACCGTTAACTTTAAACATTTGAGTACCTTCGGCGGTTAATATCATGTTTGACCCAGCCACCCCAGAAGCGTTAGAAATAATTACTTTGGCTGTTGATCCCGCTTTGTAATCGCTAAGATCAGAGTTCAATTCGCGCAAAGTAATATCGTCATGACCATAGGCGAGATAGACACGATCGCCATCAAAAAACAGTGAAGCATCATGAGATAATGAACTTAAGGTAATCGATGTGAAACTTCCGTTTTCAATATCAGTCGTTTGGTAGATATGTGATTTGCCTGTGGTGTATGAAAAGGTGTGAATGTAAAAGATGCCATTGTGAAAAGCAATTGAACTTGCCCAAGAGCCTTTGCCATAAGCATTTTGACCGTTATTTAAATTTATCTTGTCGTTTTCAATAAGACGATCATAAGCATAATTGACGAGCTCCCAGTCCACTAAATTTTTTGATTTCATAATTGGAATACCCGGACTCAAATGCATAGTCGTGCTAACCATATAGTATGTGTCATCGACTCGAATCATTGAAGGATCTGGCACATCTGCCCAAATGATGGGGTTTTTCGCGTATTGCGACCAAATGAATTGAGGAAATAGAAAAAAAAGAAAAAGAGAACATTGAACGAAGGAGCTTTTAAGGATGTTCATAGAAGACAACCTATTTCATACAATTTAGAAGGGGTCAATCTAAAGCTAGGTTGGTCTATTTGAGAGAGGATTACAAATGAACAGAAATTGTGGACAAAATATCTACAGGTTAAAATTGGGCTGGCACCAGTCTGACACGAACACAGTTCGTGTCAGACTAATTGATTCACCTTAAATTTGGGAGTTCTACTCAAATCACCTTCTTGAACCCTTGTTTCTAAAAGCCTTTTGTACTGATCCGTTGAAAAGTTTGACCAACCAAGAGTTTGGCCTACATAAACCAAATCAATAGAATAAGGTTTTATTAATCCTGCTAATTCTCTGGTTCCGCTGTAGTGATACTTTGATGGGTCATCAACTGTTTTAGCCCTTACCGCATTTAAATCAACGTAAACCATTGCCTCAATTAAATGCCTATATGACTCTACAGGAGTCCAATCTGACCTGCAATTCCAGAGGGCTCCTGATCGATTTAACTGTTTGTTGACTCCTCTACTAAAGGTGGTATTAATCATGTGTAGAGACCGACTTAACTCCCCCTCTTTCAATTCACACGCAATTAGGTGAATATGGTTGTCCATAACCGTGTAATTAAAAACTTTGATTTGGAAAATCTTTACAGCTCTTGAGAGTAAAGCGCAGTAGTATTCCTTAAAATACGGATCCGCAAATAAATACTCTGAGTTAGATGCTTTTTGTGTGATATGAATTGGGGCGTTTAGTGGATAATCCCTTTTCACTCTTCCCATCCGTTCTCCTTTTTGAATTTATGGTTTTACAAAGGAGACGATTAAAGGTGAAGAAATGTTCCGTAGTGCCGCTTTATTCAAAAAATTAGTCTGACACTAACCTATAACTAATCAGATTGGAGCCAGGTTAGTGTCAGACCAGAGACTAACTCCCTCCAAAATGAAACACCCCCAACCCCTCATTGCTTCATTTTGAAACACACTTTTAAACAAGCCTTGCCTCTCCTCTTCCCAAATCCTTGTCTTTATTGATTTTTCGCCATTTCTTCACAAGATTTTTAAGTGTCGAAAAATTGGTACGGTTATCGCATAAGGTGCGCTTAACAATTTTTAACCTCTAATTTCAGGAGAAATCCATGGCACTAAAACCTTTAGCTGATCGCGTTGTTGTCTCTCCACTTGAAGCAGAAACAAAAACTGCAGGTGGTATTTTTATCCCCGACAACGCTAAAGAAAAACCCCAACGCGGCAAAGTGATTGCTGTTGGTGCGGGTCGTCGTTCAGATTCAGGTGAGCTTATCGCTCCCGAGGTCAAAGAAGGCGATATCGTATTGTATGGCAAATACTCGGGTACCGAAGTCTCTGTGGACGGAAAAGATTACTTGATTCTTCGCGAAAGCGATGTTCTCGCAATTCTTTAATCTCTCTTCTTTTCATTCAGAATAGGTTTTAACTGAAATACATTGAATTTATAAAGGAATAACAATGGCTAAACAACTCAAATTCAATACAAGTGCTCGCGATGCTCTTATGGCTGGTGTAGATAAACTTGCCAATGCTGTTAAGGTAACCCTCGGTCCCAAAGGCCGCACAGTCATGTTAAGTAAGAGTTTTGGCGCCCCAATGGTGACCAAAGATGGCGTTTCTGTCGCTAAAGAAATCGAGCTTGAAAACAAATACGAAAACATGGGTGCTCAGATGGCCAAAGAAGTGGCCTCAAAAACCGCAGATGTTGCGGGTGACGGCACCACCACAGCAACCGTTCTCGCTCAAGCCATCGCTAAAGAAGGGCTTAAAGTTGTCGCTGCCGGCGCCAATGCGATGGAAATCAAAAAAGGCATTGACAAAGCTGTTGAACAAATCGTTGCCGAAATTTCTAACCTCGCTAAGGCGGTTGACGGCAAAAAAGACATCACACAAATTGCCGCTATTTCTGCGAATAACGACCAAGAAATCGGTGAATTGATTGCTGATGCGATGGAAAAAGTCGGTAATGATGGAGTAATCACTATTGAAGAATCTAAAACTGCTGAAACCTCTCTTGAAGTGGTTGAAGGAATGCAGTTTGATCGCGGTTATCTCTCCCCTTATTTTGTCACCAAATCAGATACCATGGAATGTGTCATGGAGAATCCTTTGATTCTCGTTTATGATAAAAAAATATCTGCCATGAAAGATCTTCTACCCATTCTTGAGGGCGCAGCTAAGACCAGTCGCCCTCTCTTGATCATCGCAGAAGATATTGATGGCGAAGCTCTTGCCACCCTCGTTGTAAACAAATTACGAGGCGCCTTGAAAGTGGCTGCAGTTAAGGCTCCTGGTTTTGGCGATCGCCGCAAAGCCATGCTCGAAGATATCGCTATTTTAACAGGTGCCACCGTGGTTTCTGAAGAAACCGGCACTAAACTCGAAGACGCAGGTGTTGAAGTTTTGGGTACTGCTAAAACAGTAACCATCACCAA
>JBNKYI010000111.1:0-7598 GCA_050300815.1 Fibrobacterales bacterium | reverse complement strand
CTATCGCAAATTTATTGTTTAAAGCTTCTCATCAACGGCATCTTTAAAAATTCCTTTTACACCTGTGCGGTATTGTATAGATTTCCTGTAATCTTATTTATCGTTTTTATCCAGGTGAAACATGACAGAATCTTTACCTCCTTCTCAGGTTGTATATCCTCCTAAACCCTTGCCAGGCCGCAACCTTCCTTTCTCTGACTTTGAAGAATACATCGACTTGTATGCCTCTTCTATTCGTCATGCAGATAAGTTTTGGGAATCTGAAGCTAAAAAAAATCTGTCGTGGATCACTCCTTTTAAAAAAGTCAGAGATTTTGATTGGGAACACGGGCTCACCACTTGGTTCACCGGTGGACAACTGAACGCTTGCTATCAGTGCGTCGATAGGCACCTTCCTGAAAAAGAAGAGCAAGTCGCTCTGATATGGGAAGCCGACGAGCCCGGCCAACATCAAGAGATCACTTATGGCGAGCTTTATCGCAAGGTTTGCTCTTTGGCCAATGGCTTGCGCGAATTCGGCTTGCGCAAGGGAGATCGAGTGGCAATTTATATGCCCATGATTCCCGAAGCCGTTTACGCGATGTTAGCTTGTGCCCGAATTGGTGCGGTGCACAATGTTGTTTTTGCCGGTTTTTCAGCTGAGTCGTTGCGCGATCGCATCAACGATGCTCAATGCAAGGCCGTTATTACGGCTGATGAGGGCTATCGAGGCGGCAAAATTATCCCTTTAAAAAGAACAGTTGATGAAGCCGTTGCAGCAGCCCCAACGGTTCACACTGTTTTAGTTGCTAAACGCACGGGGCGCACCGTGCCTATGATTCCCAATAGAGACTTTTGGTTAAACGAGATCATGGCACGCCACCGTCCCTATGCCCCGCCTGAGCCAATGGATTCTGAAGATCTTCTGTTTTTACTCTACACTTCGGGCAGCACCGGAAAACCCAAGGGGTTGGCTCACACCATCGCCGGTTATTTGTTACAAACGGGTCTTACCCACAAATACGTTTTTGATTACCGTCCTGGAGATGTTTACGCTTGCGTCGCCGATATCGGTTGGATTACTGGGCACTCTTATGTGGTTTATGGGCCCTTGGTCAACGGAGCCACGACTCTTCTTTTTGAAAGCACTCCCACCTACCCTAATGCAGGGCGATATTGGGAAATGGTGCAAAGACACGGAATCACTCAATTTTATACCGCTCCGACGGCAATTCGAGCGGTGGCTAAAGCAGGCCAACAATGGCTAGAAAAATACGATCGCTCAAGCCTGCGCATTCTCGGCTCAGTAGGTGAACCTATTAATCCCGATGCTTGGAAGTGGTATTATGAATCGGTAGGGCAAAGTCGTTGCACGGTTGTCGACACTTGGTGGCAAACAGAGACCGGTGCGATTATGCTCACTCCCCTGCCTGGTATCGGCAATATGAAACCCGGAGCGACCACCTATCCCTTTCTAGGAATCGAACCCGTTGTGTTAGATGAACAAGGCAATGAACTCACGGGAAACAATGTCAGCGGGCTTTTAGCCATCAAACAGGCTTGGCCCTCTATGGCTCGCACCATCCAAGGAGATCACGAGCGTTATATTCAAACCTATTTGCGCCCCTTTAAAGGGTATTACCTCACAGGTGACGGTTGCATTCGCGACGACGAAGGCGCCTATTGGATCACCGGTCGAGTTGATGATGTGCTTAATGTTTCTGGCCATCGCATTGGCACTGCCGAAGTAGAAGCCGCTTTGCAGACCCATCCGTCTTGTGCCGAAGCAGCGGTCGTGGGCACGCCTCACGAGATCAAAGGAACAGGGTTGCTTGCCTATATTGTGCTACACGAGGGGTACTCTTATGATAAAGATTTAATCGGAGAGCTTAAAGGGGAAGTTAGACACCACATTGGCCCCATCGCCATTCCCGATGAAATTGTTTTAGTTCCCGGTTTGCCCAAAACCCGTTCAGGAAAAATCATGCGGAGACTCTTGCGCAAGATTGGCGAAGCGGATTTAGCTTGCGAGCCTGAAACACAAGACCCCGCCGAACTGCTCAGACGAGTAGAAAATATGGGGGATATCAGCACCTTAGCTGATCCTTCGGTTGTCGAAAAGATTGTTGTGCTGCGCGCCCAGCAAAAGCACTCTGAAGAGTAAAGGAACAAGGGTTGCCATTGCTAGATTTAGAGGTGTCAAAAAAATGAACCACCGGCCTAGCTGGTGGTTTTCGTTTATATAAGAAAGGGATCCACTAGTTAAACCAGTGGATCCCTTTTAAGATCAGCAAAAGCGCAGAAGAATAAACTAAGCTGCGTATACAGAAACGACTTTTTTGCCGTTCTTTTGCTCAAACTTTACGTTTCCGTCAATCAAGGCAAAAAGAGTGTAATCTTTGCCCAAACCGACATTAACGCCTTTGTGGAAAGTCGTTCCCCGTTGACGAACGAGGATGTTGCCAGCGACAACAGCTTCTCCACCGTATTTTTTGACGCCGAGATATTTAGCGTTAGAATCGCGACCGTTGCGAACGGAACCTTGACCTTTTTTGTGAGCCATTTCTTGTTTCCTTTCTCTTAGGCTTGAGCCTTAGCAATTTTCTCTTTTTTAGTCAAACGAGGAGTCACTTGTTTGGCCGCAGCCATTACTTCGCGACGTTGACGTGATTTTTTCACGAGTTCTTCGGACGCTTTTTCGCCGTTGATTTCTGTGATAACCACTTCAGTGTAACCCTGACGATGTCCTTGGGTTTTGCGATAACCTTGTCTTCTTTTCTTTTTGAAAACTTTGACTTTCGAATGGCGGTCATGAGCGAGCACTTCTGCTTTTACAGAAACACCAGCTACGACAGGGGTGCCGACTTTAACTTCTTCGCCAGTGGCGAGAAGCAGTACGGACTTGAGTTCGACTTCGGAACCGATTTCGGCTTCCAATGATGGAAGATTCACTCGATCTCCTAAAGCCACTTTGTATTGGAAACCCGCTGTTTCAACAATTGCGTACATGGTGACCTCTTAGGTTAGTTAGAGTTAGAGGCCCAAATTTATTTATTAGAAGGGAAAATGCCAAGGCCTTAAGCGTCTTTTTTATCCATTCCCTCTTCTTCTAATTTTTCGTACACCTCATCCATCTTCTTCAGTGTTTTCGTGGCCTGTTGGCGGTCGTTAAAAAGAATTTTCATCATCAGCAACAGCACTCCCGCCACCGCTAAAGCCGCTAGCAATGTTCCGATGTACAACATGTAAACCTCCCGAATATTTTGGGTTTATAAGAAAAATCATTCCCTCACTTTCGTAAGATTTTATCACTTTTTCTTAACTTTGGTAACTCAACGAGTGATAAAACACTTAACTCACGCCTTTCCCCAGAGGTTAAAATGCATTTTCGTCAACGTTTTACTTTAATTGCTCTTCTCTTGACTTTGGCCTTCTTTTTATCGGCCTCTTTATCGGCTTGTATGGCCCCTGATCAAGATATACAAGGAACTTGGATTGATGAATCGGGCTTAGACATTATCGCCGTAAAAAAACTTGAGGGAATGGAATACACCATTGGCAATAACCTCAGTCAACTTCGACTGACCCGTCTAAAGAATGAACTTCACGGGATCACCGCATTAGGCGATTCGGTGCGCATGGTTTTTAACGGAGACTCTGCTCGTTACTTTATTATGGGAATTGAGACCACTTACAGCCGAAAGTCTCCCCATGAATGACCTTATCCTCGGGCTTGTGCAGGGTTTAACTGAATTTTTACCGGTTTCGTCTTCAGGTCACTTGGCTCTGTTTGCCGGCTTTTTTAATCAAACCGACGACGACCTACTCTACGAAGTTTTGTTGCACCTCGGCACGCTCCTGTCTGTTGTTCTCGTTTTTAGAATTCGCCTTTGGCAACTCGTCAAAGGATTATTTACAGGAGACGCCTTAAGTCGCCGCTACTTTTTACTCGTTGTTATCTCTTCTATTCCTACGGGGATCATCGGCATTTTTTTTGAGAAGCAAGTCTCTCACCTCTCGGGTTCACCTCTCTTTGTTTGTGCAATGCTTTTGATCACGGGCTCTGCTCTTTTTAGCACCAAATTCACTCAAGCTTCTGCTTTACAAAACAGTGAAGACGATGATCTCAAGGCAATCACTCCTCTCAAAGCTTTTCTTTTAGGTATCGCCCAAGGAATCGCCGTCTTGCCCGGTATTTCTCGTAGTGGAAGCACCATCGTTTCGGCCCTCTGGCTAAAGATCCCCCGCAGTCTAGCGGGCGAATATTCTTTTTTGATGTCTTTGCCGGTCATCGGCGGGGCTGCCATTTTAAAAATTAAAGAGGCCGTCGAAGCGGGCAACCTTTCGCACTCGTTGCAACCCGCCCCTCTGCTCGGTGTCTTGGTCTCTTTTGTTAGCGGTTGGATCGCACTAAAGTATCTGATGGTCTTTATCCGCAAGGGCGCTTTCTTTCATTTTGCTTGGTACGTTTGGGCCTTTGCCCTCTTTGGCTTTGTCTGGTTTTCTTGAGAGGCACAATCTGTCAATTCCTTTTCCCTTTCTGTCTCACGCGTTGGAATTCCATACCTTTTTGTTAATTTTGACACTCAAATTCATCCAACCCTAAATTATGAGGTTCTCATGCCAGTAGTTAATTACGCAGGTTATGTAAAAATGCTCGAAAACGCCCGTGATAATGGATTCGCTTATCCCGCGGTAAACGTTGTAAACTCTGAAGGTGTAAACGCTGCCCTTCTCGCTTTTAAAGAAGCCAACTGCGATGGCATTATCCAAGTTTCTACAGGTGGAGCTCAATTTGCAGCGGGTTTGGGTTGCGGAGACATGGTAAAAGGCGCTATCGCCCTGGCCGATTACGCTCGCTCAATGGCCGCGCATTACGATATTAACGTCGCTCTACATACCGACCACTGCCACGACAATAAACTCGAAAGCTTCATGATTCCTCTGATCGAAGAATCAGAAAGACGCGTTGCTGCTGGCCAAGAACCACTTTTTAATTCACACATGTATGACGGTTCAACTGTTGACCTTAAAACCAACCTCGAAAATTCAAAAAAACTACTTGAGCGCTGCGCCAAAATTGGCATTATTCTCGAAGTGGAAATCGGTGTTGTCGGTGGTGAAGAAGACGGTCACGACACTTCAGGTGTCGCTAACGATAAACTTTACACCACTCCTAATGACATGATTCAAACTCATGCTGCTCTCAAAGACCTCGGCACTTACATGCTGGCCGCGACTTTTGGCAACGTGCACGGCGTTTACAAACCCGGCAACGTCAAATTGAAACCTTCAATCCTCAAAGACGGTCAAGATGCGATCAAAGAAAAATTTGGCACTGATGAGTCTGCTTTCTTGGTTTTTCACGGAGGTTCAGGTTCAGAACTATCTGACATCCACGAAACTCTGCTATACGGAACCATTAAAATGAACATCGACACCGATACTCAATATGCTTTTACCCGTCCTATTGCAACTCATATGATGGAAAATGTCGAAGGCGTTTTGAAAATCGACGGTGAAATCGGTAACAAAAAAGCTTACGATCCGCGCGCATACCTCAAAAAAGGTGAGCGTTCAATGGCTGACCGTTTGATTCAAGCTGCTAAAGACTTGAAAGCCGACGGCAAGTCTTTGGGTAAAATTTAGTTTTACACTAGGGTCTTCCTAATTTTAAAGGGGCTGTCTCAAAAATTTTGAGATAGCCCCTTTTTGTTGTCAAGATTTTTAATGAATGCGCGAGTTTGAAACAAATATTCCCGTTCACAATGTCAAGTCTAAAACTATGACTATATTTTTGTTGATGAAAAAATGGAGCACTAGTGAACAATCTATTTAGCCTTAAGAGTATTTTAAAAACCACGCTTTTCTGTTTTTGGGTCACAAATTCATTTGCCCAAGAAACCCCATATGATCCCATTCGGCCCCATTGGCCACCCACTTGGAATACAAGTCAGTATGATTCCATTGTACACAATGACACTGTCTCCCTTCCGTCAGCCACACCATTAAGTTTCTCTCCCCACGAAATCATTCCCGATACGACCGATCAACTTTATTGGGATATGATGAACATAAATTTCAGCGCCTTTAGAATCAATCAAGCTGGTTACCTGCCTGATGACTCAGAAAAAATCTTTTATTATATCGGAGACAGCACCTCTTTTGAAGTTATCGATAGCTCAGGAACTGTGCTGTCAAATGGATCTTTTATTAGCACACTTGCCCCAAATTTCTCTGTTGAGCTTAAATACATATCTACCCTAGATGCCAAGCGAAGCAATAATTTACGATATACCACTCCCCTTTCATCACAACGTGGAGTTCTTAAAAAAGGAATGCTCCCAGCAGGTTTACCGACTGACCAAGCTTTAAGAGTTCGAGTCGGTGATCAAGTTTCGGCAGATTTTATTTTAAGCGATAAAGTTTACTCAATGGTCAAAGCAGCGGCTTTAAAATTTATGGGAATCAATCGCAGTGGAGACAGTGAATCTTGGTTTCACCCCGCCTCTCACACTCTAGATGGTAGTGGAGATATTGTCGGTGGAACGGCCAATTACACCTCTTCACCAGGCGCTTTATCAGGTGGATGGTATGATTGTGGTGATCATCTTAAAGAGTCGCAAACTCAAGCCTATGTCATGGCCACCCTCGCGGTGATGGCCGCAGCTGACACATCTAGAGATCATGACTTATATGCTTACAATCAAGGGGATTACACCCCAGATGGCGTGGGCGACATTTTAAGAGAAGCCAAGCACGGTGCCGACTTTGTAATAAGCGCCTATGATTTAGCCAAAGGAGTCATTGATGAAATGGCGGTCTCAGTTGGCGATTTCAGTAGTGACCACGGTTGGTGGGGTCGGCCTGAATTTCAGGATTTAATACCTGCAGGCGTTACAGGTCGTGGTGGCCCACACGAAAGGGATCTTAGATTAGGAGAGCTAGGGTCAAATATTTCTGGGCTAATGGCAGCAAACTTAGCCATTGTTTCTAAACTCTATACAAAACACGACCCCACCTTTTCGGCCAAAGCCTTGCAGGTGGCTAAAGAAATGTATGACTTTGCCAAACACTTGGCTTTGGGTGACAGCATCTATGGTGATAACAAACCCTTCGTTAACAATACTAGCCCCTCAGGTTGGTCCAGCCCAGCCTACAATGGCAACAATGAGCATCACGACGATTTAGGTCTTGCTGCCATTGCTCTGCTTTATGCCACTGAAAACACCGACTACCTTAAGGATGCAGTAGAAACGCCTTTTCCGGGGGCTGGGTCGCAAAATAAAAGCAATGTCAATGCCTCTAATAACGTGGGAATGTTTCGTGGAGGATGGTTTGCTTGGGCCAATACCACGCTATGGAAAGCGACCAAAAATACCAGCTGGGCCAATGCTTATTCCTTTACCCTATACGCTTTTTATAAGCTCATTTTGCAAACAGAAGCCACGGCTGCCAAATACCAAATCAGCAATGCTCAACGCCTTGAATACATCGAAGACGCTGTCTATACGATGGTCGCTAATCTCTCGTCGGTATCTAAAGGCGATGGGGCTGCTTCAATTACTTTGCCTGCCACCGCAAACTGGATGATAGGTAGTTTAAATACCGTCAGATAC
>JBNKYI010000110.1:0-7590 GCA_050300815.1 Fibrobacterales bacterium | reverse complement strand
GTACAATGAATAAAAAAGAAATCGCTGAAAGCATTTACAAAAAGCTCGAAATCAAACGGTTTGAAGCTTACAGTTTTATCGATCTTTTTGTCGAAGCCATTTCGGGTCAGCAACCCGCCTTGGCCATTGTCGAAAAGGCCATCGGGCATTTGGCCGTAGGTATCGCTAATCTTTGCAAAATTCTCGACCCCGGAATGATTGTGCTCGGCGGAGGGCTCACACAAGAGCAGTCGGGAGAATTTCTCGTGCAAAAACTTAAAGACGTTTTGCCTTCTAAAATTTCTTTTGCCGCCTATCAATTGCCCGAAATCCGCATCAGCACCTATCAGGGGCGCGCGGGTGTGCTGGGCACTTTGGTATTGGCAAAACAATAGCGAATCTCCTATATTTTGGGGAGATGTCAAAGGTGACATTAGGAGCAATGCGATGAATAGATTCTTGGGTTCTATCTATTTTAGACTTTTTTGTTTTTTGTCTTTGGGGACGTTGGGGACTGTTTGGGCTCAATGCCCTTTGTCGATTGATTCGACAGGCCACTATTTAATTGGTTCCTATCAAGACCTTGTTCAATTGGGGCATATTGACTGTGCTCCTCCCTACCAATACCGTTTGACCGCAGATATTAATGCAGCGCCTTCTAAGTTTAATGGCTGTGATAGTCTGGGACAATGCACCGGGTTCACCTCTTTTGAATTTCCAGACACCGCTAAGGTCAGCATTCGAGGCGCTGGGCACTCTATTGACTCTTTGGTGATTGGATATATTCCACAACGCATATATCATGGAATGTTTCCAAGATTGAACTCTCTTACTATTGATTCATTAGCCTTTACAAACTTTAATGTAAACTCAACATACGATGGCGGTCTCCTAGGAAGTTTGTTCAAAAAGATTTCTCTTGAACGGGTTCAGTTTTTCGGAAGCATTTTAGATTCAATAAGAAGTCAGCCAGCCTTATTTTTTTGGACCGATACTCTTGTGATGCACTCTTGCAGCCTAGATATAAAGTTAGATACTAAATTAGCCGCTGAGGGACTTGCCAATGAAGGAGGAGAAGTCTTTATCGATTCTTCTTATTTTAAAATGCGGGTAGTGAGCCAGCAAAGATCTGCAACTTCGCTTTTTAGCAGCGCCCGAGTCAAAGCCGATCACAGTTTTTTTGATATCTACGCATCGGCAAAAGAAACAGCCTCTGGTTTAATTTCATCAGGTACATTTTATGGAAAGGGAAGTCGTGTCCTTTCTGAAGTCATATCAGAAAATAGTTCCGCTTCGGGGGTTATAGGTTACGAACGTCCATACGCCATAGACACGCTCCGAGATTTTACCCTAGAAGCGAAAGTGCGTGGCAAAAAGGCTGGAGGTTTCGCCAATTATGCTTATGAGCCAGTTTTTTTTCGCAATATAGAGGCCAATGTCGAGGTGAATGGAACTTACCAAGTGGGAGGTTTAGTCAGCTACGGAAAACTCAATATCGATTCAGCCAAAATAACTTCTATGGTAAATGGAGACACACTGGTTGGTGGACTCGCTGGAGTTCTATATGGTGGTGATCTTAAAAACATTGAGCTAAACTCAAAAGTAAACGGCTTTCTCAACACTGGCGGGTTATTTGGCAAAAGCAGAATGATCAACCTTAAAAACGTGGTTGCTACCGTCGATGTATTAGGAAATAACAAGGTCATTGAAAATGGAGGAGTTGATTCAATCACTGCCTACTCAAACAACGTGGGTGGCATCAGTGGTCGTGATTCTCTCTCGGTTTTTTCAAATATTGAAATCGATGCAACGGCAAAGGGAAGTTCTTACATCGGCGGCGGTGTTGGATTTGCTAACGGCACAGAAATAGATTCTTCAAAATTTACAGTTGAACTCAGTGGCAACACAAAAATTGGCGGTGTTAGCGGCTATCATATATCAGGTCATGTTAACAAGTCAGAAGTAAATCTCGAACAGATTAAGGGCTATTTTAACATTGGCGGAGTCACTGGTGAAGCAGATAGCACCCTTTTCAAAAATTTAGACATCAAAGGCAATATCCATATAGATGATTCTCTACATGCCTCTCATGTAGGAGGCATCGTTGGCAACTTGCAAAATACTCTCATAGACTCATCGACCTATAACGGAGATATAACAGCTTACTCATTTGTGGGGGGGATCGCCGGAGTTGCAAGCAAAAGTGATTTGCGGGTGTTAAATGCTAAAGGCGATTTTAAAATAAGTGGGGTTAATTCTTTTTTTCTGGGGGGGATCGTCGGAGACGCCCATGAGTCTGTTATGTTAACCTCTCAATTCGAAGGCTCACTTGTTGGGGGCATAT
Organism: Fibrobacterales bacterium; assembly: GCA_050300815.1. Taxonomy (GTDB): domain Bacteria; phylum Fibrobacterota; class Fibrobacteria; order Fibrobacterales; family CAWVXU01; genus JBNKYI01. The sequence continues at coordinate 5,267 of JBNKYI010000110.1, read as the reverse complement.
GTATCGGGGGCCTTGCTGGCTCTTTTTCAAAAGGCCACCTTATTGATGGTTTTAGTGATCATGTAAGCCAAGGAGATTCTAGATTAGGGGGCTTGGTCGGTTTTTGTTACAATAGCACCATTATTCAGTCGGTAGCATCGTCACAAATAGCAGGGTCTATGCGATTGGGGGGCATCTGTGGACTTATGGTCGGTGGATTCACTGATGGAGTCGTCTCTAGAGGTTCAATTCAGGGAGATTCTTTCGTAGGCGGTCTGGTGGGTGATCAAACACGAGGCAACTTAAATATGAGCTGGTCTGATGCCGAAGTCAATGGCAATGAATATGTCGGTGGCCTAGTTGGCCGTTCAAAGGGCAAGGTATTTCGAAATCGCTATGTTGGCTCTGTGCAGGGCAAAAATGCCGTGGGGGGTATTGTTGGAAGTGGTCATTTAAAAATATTAGCCAATACCAATGCTGGCTTTGTTTCAGGCCATTCTAATGTCGGAGGAATTGTCGGCTATTATCAAGGAGACTCCACCGAACTCAATCAAGATGAATGGGTATTATTAGGGGATTCAGTCTACTATAACCAGAATTTTGGAACGGTCATTGGTGATTCTATAGTGGGAGGAATTGCGGGATATCATGAAGCATATTATAGCACGATTGATAATTTGAACGCAGGTATAGTGCAAGGAAGAATTCAGGTGGCGGGATTGGTGGGTCTTCAACATTCTACTGTGCGCAAATCTCTCAATACTGGCCCTTTATTTTGCGATACGCTTTGTAATCTTATCGCTTTATCGGCAGAGGGAACTCCTGCCGCAATGGCTAATAGTTTTCATCATCTGCCCTTTGATCAGGGTTCGCAAGACGCCCAATCGATTGACCCTATAGTTTTAACTTCACAAGAGGTGAGCGAAGAACAATGGCTCGGGTCTGGGTGGGTTTATCGCCCAGGTCTTCCCGGATTTACTTTTGCATTGGTTCAACCATTTGCCCAGGCAGATTCAGTGCTTCTAACCGCAAGCCTTGACCCTACTTTGCTACTAAAAAATGACCGCCTTAATTTAGATTGGGGATACGAAGTTTCACATGCAGATACCCTTATAGAATTTGACTCTGCCGATTCATTGCTTTTTGAAGTTGTCGATGGCAAGCTTCATTTCAATGATTTTACCCCCGGTGATTCTATTGAACTTCGCTACCGTTTTGGCAAAACGGGTATTGATTTTTATGAGCCTCTGCGCTGGTCGAACCAAGCTCTTGTGCGTGTTTATTTTATAGAAGAGGATCTAGGCGTCATTAAAGGTCAACCTTTAGATGTGCATACTCTAAACACCATGGTGCGCCTTTATAATGCCACAGGGGCTTTGGTTTATCAGGGGCTCTGGAATGAAAACGTCAAGCAATCATTGACCTTGACTCCTGGCATCTATACCCTGCAAAACAACGAGAAAATTTATCGTTGGACCGAAACCGACTTCTAGTAAAAGAATAAAAAAGCGAATCTTGTCTTGCAAGTTTCGCTTTTTTTGGATAATTTATGAAACCAAACGGTTTCATGTTTTATTTAACAGACTAAAGTACAGGACAGAAAATGCGTAGAGATGCCTTTCAGGCCATAGCCGATCCCAACCGCCGTCAAATTTTAGCGGCACTCGCCATCGGAGCTCTGACTTTAAATGGAATAGCCGAGCAATTTGATATCACGCGCCCCGCCGTTTCAAAACACGTCAAAATTTTAGAAGAATGTGGTTTAGTTGAAATCATCCCGCGCGGTAGAGAGCGCTTGTGCTTGGCTCGGTTTGAAGGACTCAAAGAGGTCTCTGAATGGGTGCAAAGCTATCGACAATTTTGGGAAACAAAATTGAACGACCTCGAAAATTATCTGAATCAAATTCAATCGCAGAATACATCAAAGACACCTTAATCTCAATTAGAAAAAAAACACAAAGGGGCACAATCATGACTGAAGTAAATGACCAACTGATCATCGTCAAGACACTCAAAGCACCCAAGCAATTGGTCTTTGATGCTTTTACCCAAAGCCATCACCTTGCACATTGGTGGGGCCCCGCTGGCTTCGACCTTGAGGTGATGCATCTCGATGTTAAACCCGGTGGAAGGTTTCACTATAAAATGACTTCGCTTGAGGGTTTCTCGATGTATGGGGTCTTTGAATATTTAGAGATGGATTCGCCTAACAAAATTTCATTTACCAGTTCTTTTGCTGACGAAAAGGGCAATGTCATTCGCGCTCCCTTTGACTCTCGCTTTCCTCTTAAAGTACACAACACTTGGACTTTTATCGAAGATAATGGCATCACGACTCTAACGCTCACAGGCCACGCCTTGGCCGAAACCACCGAAGAAAAAGATTTTTATCACGGCATGTTTGGCAGCATGAACGAAGGCTTTGGCAAAACCTTTGTACAACTCGATACCTATCTCAAAGTTTGTTTGGCGCACAAGAAAAATTTTCCACAAAGCACACCCCGCGTAAGCGGTTATGTCAACTTTAATGGGAACACTGAAGAAGCGCTTCTATTTTATAAGCAAGTTTTTAAAACTGACTTTATCGCCCCTGGCATCCGTCGCCTTGGTGAAGCTCCCCCGCATGAGGGCATGCCTCCCCTTGATGATCACCTTAAGAACATGGTCTTGCACGCCGAGCTGCCACTTATTGGAGGCTTTGTGTTGATGGCCACCGACGCGCCCGAGGCCATGGGTTTTACGCTCAAGGCAGGCAACAACATGCACTTTAATTTAGAGCCCGATTCTTTTGCCGAGGCCAAACGCTTGTTTGAAGAGCTTAGCGCGGGCGGCGTGGTTGAAATGCCTTTTCAGAAAATGTTCTGGGGGGCGTGGTATGCAGGCTTTCAAGATAAATACGGTATCCATTGGATGATCAACTGCGTCAGTGAAGCATAAAGGGGCGTGTTAAATTGAGTATTACATCATTATTTGCATGATGAAGAGGATATGAGTGAATTTTCATTCACGGTGTTTATGAAAATTGGTAAATGGCCTCTGAGGCGACTCTGAGGTACCTCTGAGGTGTACAATTCTTTAATGCGCTAAATTTCTCTGCTAATCCAGATGTTGATGCGTCGCGGCCGCGCGACGGCGGCCCCCTTTTGTAGATCGACAAAAGGGGGAAAAAACGATTCAGCTCAGGCGCCGCTGAGGGCGTTGAAGTGGTCGAAACTTTTGATGCCGAAAACGAAAACTCTGCCGAGATGCAGAAGCAAGGCTGGCAGGGTATTTTGAATAATTTTAAGGCTTATACTGAAGGTTTGTAGACCATAAGAGATTCTCTATTAGCTTGCCTTAAAAACAAATTAAGGCAAGTTCTTACTTATTCTTTATTTTTAGTAAGTACTCCAAATCAGCTTTATCCTTCATTCTATCTATTGAAGATTTATTCGTTATTAGATCATCTAGAGAAATTATTGGAATTTTAATCTCTTTATCGACTTTAAAATATTCTTTGTTATTGAAACAACTTTTAAAATCAATGCCCGAAATTTCATTTAACACTTCAATTAATAGTGGTGTTCTTCCAATTCTAAAAACATGACCTGGTGTAGTTAAAAAACTATCATCAAATTCAGGTATACCAAATTCAAACATTGCTCTTTTTATTGCTTTGATATTTTTGGTTTCAACAGAAATAAAGACATCAATATCTGCCGTAAAGCGAGGATAGCCATAAAAACCTACGGCCCAACCACCGACTAGCAAATATTCAACATTCCATTCGTTGAGCAACTTCAAAAATTCTTTGAAGTCTTCCGGTAGTTGCTTCGATTCCATAAAATGATTCTCTTAAGAAAGTAATCGTTTCTAATCGCTCCTTAGGAGTTAAGCTTAGATATTCCTCAATCTTTTGACTTTCAGAATCTTGCGCCCTAGATATGGATATTGAATTTCGATTGATTTTCATAATCTTAAGAATAGCAATTTTAGGTAGGATTGTTAATTAAATTTCAAGAAGGGGAATTATCGCCCGTAGAGAGGGGATTATGATTTTATTTTTGCCAATAACTCGATGTGTTTACAATTTTCATCCACCATTGCTTTCACCTTATCATCGTTCTTATAAAAGCTTCTCATTGACCACATAGCCGATTGGTAGGTCAACTTCTCTTGCATAGATAAACCTTCATTTTCCCTGTTATCAAAATTTTTTTCGAGGTATTTGAGGATATGCAAAGGGCCTTTGATTTCACCACTGCCGAGAAAAACGTACCAGATCGCATCAAGATGAGCCGCAGATACAATTTGATAATCTGAGGGAATTCTAGGCTTTTCTTTTAATAATTGATCAGCAAAATCTTGGTTGAGATTAAAGGGTCTTTTTCTAATCAATTCTAGACAAGTTGATGTTTGGCATTGCCACAATGATTCGATATAAAGTTCTTTGCCTTTAGATGAATTTTCAGCTCCCGATTTAATATTCGGGATTAGGCTTTCATTTGTTCTCATGTAGGCGCCTAAGAACCGAGCATAGGGTAAAAACTTATTTCTACCTGATGTGTCTGTACATGCCACTATGGCTGGGACCAAAGAATCTGCAAAGCCTGGTTTTTTGAAAGCGTATGTTATTCAACAAACTAGAGAAGGTAACTGTGCGTGTGAAATCAACAACCCTGCGGGTAAATGTTGCCTATCAAACTTTCCTAAATGACAAGTGAAGTGAACATGAAATGGATTTTTATCGCATCAGGTTTGACCCTTTGCGACTCTTCAAAATCCAGAAAAAGTCTAGAATTCAGCGAAACGATCCATTAGTAATATTGGTTTATTTGACTTAACAAATTCTGTTATCTCAGCAATTGTAGATTTGTTCGAAATTAAATTTTTATTATATCCCATTTTAATTAACTCCATAAACTCATCTTCCGATAAAAGATAATCCAACATTCCATCTATTCGATCAGATTTAACTATTGGCGTAAATTGTGCCCCCTTTATTAAATCTAAAGCCTCCTCTTTTGGATGCCCATGTATCAATTTTATAGCTAATCTAATTCTTTCTGAATAATTTTTAATTGTACCAAGTTTGTTAGCGACCACCATTTGAATGTTCAACTTCAAAAACCGACTTGTGGTTTGATCATATAAACTTCTGAGAATTTCAATTTTCTTAGAAATCTCATTTTCTTTTTCAAGATAATATGTTAAAGCAATTAGGCTAATGTTTTGAAATAAAACCGCATCATATATCATAACTTTGACCTTGAGTGTATCTTCGAAAAATATTGAATGCGTATTATAAT
>JBNKYI010000109.1:0-7645 GCA_050300815.1 Fibrobacterales bacterium | reverse complement strand
CTGAGAGAAATGGCCGTTCTAAAGGTGCCTATGATGGTTGTCATCATCGGAGAAGGTGCGAGTGGAGGTGCCTTGGGGATCGGCATGGGGGATCATATTTTGATGCTGGAAAATGCTTGGTATACCGTTATTTCTCCTGAAGGCTGTGCCGCTATTCTTTGGGGGGATCGCGCGAAGGCTCAAGAAATGGCCGAAAAATTAAAGTTAACAGCAGATGACTTACTGGAATTGGGCGTCATTGATGAAAAGATTGAAGAACCAGTGGGTGGTGCTCATTGGGATCCCCAATTTGTTTATGATAAATTGGCGATCAGTCTTAAAAATAAATTAACAGAACTGAAGTTGGTTTCAGCAGATGAACTCGTCGAACGTCGAATTGAGAAATATGCAGAGATGGGTCAGTTTTTGGAGAACGCATGATTCGAGAAGAATTACTTGATATTCTCTGTTGTCCAGAGTCTAAGCAATCACTAAAATGGGCTTCTTCTGAGCAACTTCAGCAAATCAATGATAGAATTCAGGCTGGGTCTTTGCAGACGGTGGCAGGAGATGTGCTCACGGTGATCCTCGAAGGAGCTTTGATTCGCGAAGATGAAAAAGTGGCTTACCCAGTGAGGGAAGATATTCCCGTTTTATTGGTAAGTGAAGGGATTTCTCTGAGTTAATCTATATTCCTGTAGAATAGGTCGCTCGAACGGTATTAGAAAAGGATCTTGGATGGTTGAAACGGCAACATTAGAAAAATGGGCTAGCGAAGAAAAATCTTCGTTAGAATGGCTCTGGCTTTCGTGGGTATCTATTGATTCCGGCGAGCTTGAGAAGGCGGCTGAGTCTCTGACCAAGGCCAAAGAAATGCATGCAGAGGGTGTGCTCTTTCATTTAGTGCAAGGGCAATTGTTTTTAATCAACGATCAACTCGAAGAAGCGGCAGATGAGTATCGCTCTGCTTTGGCCAAAGACAGTCGTTGTGTGGGGGCCTTAAAAAAACTCTTTGAGATCGCTTTACTCAATCAAGACATTGAAGGCTCTCAAGAGGTTTTCAAAAGAATTTCTAAAATAGATCCTTGGTTTAAACCTACCGTTGTCGAAGAAAAACCCGCTGCGAGAGAAGTTGAAATTCCCGTAGCTCCCGTTGTGCCAGATTTAGAATCTCTTGCCTTAGACCGCGAAGAAAACATGGTCGAAGAACCCGATACGTTAGAAGTGGATCTGTCGAAGGGCGATTTTGAGCTTCCTGATTTTGATGAAGAAGAGGATTTGGATTTTGACAATTTGGTCAGCGAGACCTTGCGAGACGAATCGGAAGCGTTTGCTAATACTGGGGACGCTGAGATAGCAGAGAAAAATGCGACGGTGACAAATGATGAAATGGTGGTTAATGAAGAAGATGTTTCTTCTGCTTTAGACGATATTTTTGGTGATCTAGGGGATGAGCCCGAAAGTGTTGAATTGAATGTTAACGAGGTCGCTGATGCATTAGATACGGCCATTGCGAGTGAGAGCGACCTTGAGGCGACTGAGGTTTTTAAAGAGCCAGAAAATGAGTCTGTTATTCCGATGACCGGAGATGACGTTTCAGCGACGATTGATGCTTTATTTGATGAAGATGCATTTTTGGGTGGCGACTTAGAAGAATCTGCAGAAGCCACTGCGGTTGAACTTGAAGGCTCTGTAGACGAACAGATTTCTGTGGATAGCGCAGAAGAACTCGAAGATGTAAATGAAAATTTCTCAAGCACCGATGAGTCTTTAGATGCGCTTTTTGACGAAGGTGTTGTTGTTGACGAATCGATAACCGAAGAGACGATTTCTTTGGTTGAAGAAGATGAGGTTGACTTTGGCGATGGGTTAGATGTCATCAAGTCTGAAGACGAGGTCGAAGCCCTTCAGAGCGATGTGCTCACAGAGAATTTAGACGTTGAAACTTTAGATGTTGCCGATGACGACTTCTTAGAATCAGAACCTGAGGCACCTATTGCGTCTTTGGTTGAAGAGGATCTCACCGCAGAAGAAAATAACGAATTGGGAGTAGACGCTGAAGAGGCGATTTCGGGAATGGCTGGCGAGCTTTTAGAAGATGACATTTTTGCGAAGTCAGATGATGATCTTCAAGAAGAAACGGTTTCTCTCTCAACAAGCGAGATTGAAGAAAGTCCGCTTTCTGCACTGACCCTTGATGATGAACTTGAAGATCTTTCGGTAGAAGAAAAGGTCGTCGAAGCTCCTTTGTTTGAAGAAGAGGAATCTATTGCCGCCGAAGGCGAAATAGCAGCTGAGCCTTTGAATGAAAAAGTGCAGAGTGAGGATCCTCTTGCCGCAGATATTCTAGATACGATGGATGATCTGTTTGGAGAAGAATCAAGTGAAGAGGATTCATCAGCAGAGGCGGTTAGCGAGTTTTTCAATATTGAAGAGACAACTGGAGACAAAGTAGAAGATATTTCAACCACGATGGACGATCTCAACCTTGATGAGTTTCTCGAAGAGGGAGAAGAGGGAGATGTCGGTGTGTCGACGCCGACAATTGCAGAGATTTACGTTCAGCAAGGGTTGTATGGTAAAGCCATTGCGACTTATGAAGAATTGTTAAGTTTAGATCCCGAAAACACAGAACTTCAAAGCAAGCTCGCAGAAATTCGCGAGCTTCAAAGTCAGTCTGATAATGACTCTGATGAGGGCGATTTAGAAAATCCTCCTCGCAAAAAAATCAGAACCTAACCAAAGGAAATAAATGAACCTCAAAGAAATAAAGCAGCTTATTGATCAGGTGAATGCCTCTGACTTAACCGAATTTTCTTGGAGCAAAGACGGCGAGCGTCTCGTGCTCAAAAAAGAAAAAGAATGGATCAGTGCAGGTGTAGCGACCCCCGTCGCTGCGGCCCCGATTAGCGCTGCGATTCCAGCTGCAGCGGCGGCCCCAAGTGCGGCTCTAGAAGCTCCTGTAGTTGACTTAGGTTATAAAGAAATCAAAGCTCCCATGGTGGGAACTTTTTATGCGGCCCCCTCACCCGATGCCGATAATTTTGTAAAACCCGGTGACACGGTTAAGGCGGGGCAAGTGGTTTGTATTATTGAAGCCATGAAACTAATGAATGAAATTGAGGCGGATATTTCAGGGACTGTTGTTGAGGTCTGTCTGGATAATGCCACTCCTGTTGAGTACGGGGCGGCACTTTTCAAAATCAAACCCAACTAACGGACTTTAAATGAAAATTGAGCAACTTCTCAGAAAAATGGTAAAAGACGAGGCCTCTGACCTTCATTTGAAGGTCGGGGGAGTGCCGAGTTATCGCCTTCAATCGCGAATTGTTCCTATCGGCGAAGAGAAAATTACGCTAGATGTCATGGACGATTTTCTCAACGACCTATTGAATCGGCAGCAAAGGACTCGATTTGAAGAACTCAAAGAGTATGACTTTGCCGTTTCAGCAGGTGGACTAGGGCGTTTTAGGGTGAACGTGTTTAGACAACGGGGCAGTGTCGCTTTGGCGATTCGTCACGTTAAGGGAGAGGTTCCCCGTTTTGAATCTTTGCACTTGCCTGAGGTTTTGCTCGATGTTTCAATGAAAAAACGGGGAATGATCTTGCTGACGGGAACCACAGGTTCGGGTAAGAGTACCACACTGGCATCCATGATTAATCATGTCAATGAACATGTGAATGCTCATATCATTACCATTGAAGATCCTATCGAATTTATGCATAAAGACAAGGCCTCTATTCTCACTCAAAGAGAGTTAGGCCAAGATACGAATACCTTTGCCGATGCGCTAAAGGCAAGCTTGCGACAAGATCCCGATATTATCTTGGTGGGAGAAATTAGGGATCTAACGACTTTACAGATCGCTTTGACGGCCGCCGACACTGGTCACCTTGTGATGTCTACCATTCATACGACAAACGCTTCAGAAACATTAAAACGTATTTTGTCAATGTATGAACCTCATCTTCACGATGAGGTGCGTGCGATGCTTGCAGGAACTCTTCAGGCGATTGTTTCACAGCGCTTACTTCCTCGCAAAGACGGAAAGGGCTTAGTTCCTGCCGCTGAAATCTTGATTAACACCCCAACGGTCAAAGAATATCTAAATAATGCGGATAAATTTGATTTAATTCCTTCTGCAATTGCAGAAGGGCATACTCAATATGGTTCGCAAACCTTTGATCAGTCTATTTTTAAACTCTATAAAGAAGATCTTATCACCTACGATACTGCTTACAAATACGCTTCTAACCCCAATGACTTTGATCTCAAAGTTCGCGGAATTGAAAGTGCATCGGATCGCAGTTGGATGTAATTATGAAAAAAGTTCTCATTGCCAATCGAGGCGAAATCGCCCTACGTATCATTCGCGCATGCAAAGAAAAAGGAATATCTACAGTAGCTGTGCATTCAACAGCCGATAACAATTCTCTTCATGTGAAATACGCTGACGAAGATGTTTGCATTGGTCCCCCAAATTCGACGAATTCTTATCTCAATATTCGGCAAATTTTAGCGGCGGCTGAGATTACCAATGCCGATGCGATTCACCCTGGGTATGGTTTTTTGGCAGAGAATGCTCATTTTGCCGAAATTTGTGCAGAAAATGGCATTGAATTTATTGGCCCTTCACCCGATGCGATTCGCAATTTAGGAGATAAGGCCTTTGCTAAAGCGGCGATGAAAAAAGCGGGAGTGCCCTGTATTCCCGACTCTGAAGGGGTTTTGAAAGATATTCATCACGCCCTCGAAAAAGGTCGTGAAATCGGTTATCCCGTGATCATCAAAGCGGTCGCTGGTGGAGGGGGCCGCGGCATGCGCGTTTGCAAAAACGAAGAGGAGTTGAAAGCCCAATACTCTGTGGCAAGTTCTGAAGCGATGTCTTGCTTTGGCAATGGCAATCTTTATATGGAAAAGTTTTTTACTGCTCCTCGGCATATAGAAATTCAATTGATCGCTGATAAAGAAGGCAACGTGGTTCATTTGGGCGAGCGCGATTGCTCTGTGCAAAGACGCCACCAAAAACTGATTGAAGAGTCGCCCTCTCCGGCGATCACTCCAGAGGTGCGCGCCCAATTTGGTTTAGATGCGGTGTCTGGTGCCAAGTCGGTAAATTACCATTCTGCGGGAACGATGGAGTTTCTGTATGAAGAGGGTAAATATTACTTCATGGAAATGAACACGCGAATTCAAGTTGAGCACCCGGTGAGCGAAATGGTCACCTCTATTGATTTGATTGGCGAAATGCTCAATGTGGCCGGAGGAAAAACACTTCCTTTTAAGCAAGAAGACATCAAGGTGAAAGGGCATTCAATTGAGTGTCGTATCAATGCTGAAGATCCTGCGAAAAATTTTGCGCCCTGTCCAGGAACGATTGAACAGTTTAACGTTCCTGGAGGCCTAGGAGTTCGTGTGGACACTCACTGTTATAACGGCTACACCATCCCTCCGTTTTACGACAGTATGATCGCTAAATTGATTGTTCACGCAGATACTCGTGAAGAAGCAATTCAAAGAATGATTCGTTCTCTTGAAGAATTTGTGATCGTGGGCATAAAGACGACAATCCCCCTCTTGATTAGAATTCTAAAACACCCTAAGTTTGTTGAAGGTGATTTTAATACGAAGTTTTTAGAAGTTTACCCCGAGCTTTTAGAAAATTTTGAAGATTAGAGGAAAGATGACAAAAAAAATAATGATTTTTTGGGGAGTTCTATTGGGCTCCCTTTTTCTTTTTACAGCGGCCAAAGAAGAGCCTAAGGGTACGATCACCTATATCGAAGGAAAGGCTTGGCGAGTCAAAGGAAATAAAGAGAATCCCCTTAAGTTGCGAAGTCGGGTGAAATCCGGCATTCGCATTAAGACGGGAGAGGCTTCGCGCGTAGAGATTCAATATCCCGAAGGGCACATGTTAAGAATCGGCGAAAAAAGCGAAGTGGTGTTGGGGGATTTGCAGGGAAAAATGAAAGTCAACCTAGAAAAAGGAAAAGTGTGGTCTAACTTGCTTAAACTTCAGGCGAATTCGAGCTATGAGGTAGAAACTCATTTGGCTACGGCGGCGGTGAGAGGCACTGTTTTTGATGTGTATTCAGATGACAGCACGGCGCGCATTGGTTTGAGTCAGGGAGGCGTTGATGTGGCTCGTGCTCAGGCCGAAGCTTCTGGGTGGGCTCCTCCCAAAGAAGTGTCGGGCCCCAAAGAAATTTCAGAGTCTGATTGGATTAAGTTAGAGCCGGGAAATTTCATCGAGTTTTCTTGGGATGGAAGATATCAAATGGGTAAGCTAGATTCGTTAAAGTCAGAAGAATGGCGAAAGTTTAACGAGTCAAGAGATTCAACATCGGGAATTGTTCACTAGAGATTCCCCAAACTGGCCTGATTGATAATCTCAAACGGCAATGAATCAAAAGCTATATTCGAAAACTGGCAGCGGTGTTTTATCCTTTGAAGTTCCACAATATGCCCCAGCGAAATTCGGCGCCGACGGGAGTATAGCCGGGAATCATCTGATATTTCTGGTGAGCGATGTTTAGAATGCTCACATACATTTCAAAGGTCGATATTTTAATTCGGGTTTCATAATCCATGAGCAAAACGGGATCTAGATAAACCCAAAGGGCTTGGTTACTTAGGTCAGGTGATTTTGCCCAAGTGTGGTGGCCCGATTGCCAGGCCCCGCGCAGACTCAATTGCAAGCCTAAGTTTTTTTTGTGTAGCAAGGCGCTAGTCCACGTAATGCCCCCTCCTGCTCGTTCAGAAGGAGTGAAGAGGTTCGCGAGAGTTGTTTGGTTGATATCAAATTCGTCGATGAATGAATAACTGTAAAAGGCGTTTAGATTCCATTGACCTAAATCCCACTTTCCTGATATGCCATAAGAAAGTAATCGGCGGTATTGAGCCTGCTGAAATTGAAAAGCCAAGGCTTCGTCGGCTTGGGTGTTTAAAAAGTTGTGGAGAGGTAGGTATTGATTGAGGTAAGGGTCTTTTTCAAGTTGAAAATGACCCCATAGCTTAAGGTGTGTGAATAGCGAATCTGCAAGGCTTAAATCGGCCGAATAAATTCGGGTCGATTTTAAAGCGGAATTTGCGTAAGAGGGGCGATTTAGGTTTTGATAAAGCAGTTGTTCGGTTTCGGGAAATTGCTGGTGCTGAAAAAGTTCTCCGGTAAGTGTAAATCCCTGCACAGATTGGTTTAGCAGCAAGCCAAGCCAAGGGTGAACTTCTCGGCGATTTAAAGGACTTGACCACCTCTCAATCCCTCCGAAAAATTCAAAGCCTGTAAAATAAATCCCCAAAGCAGCTTGTTGTCGATCTTCTTGAGCTTCGCGCAAAGAAGATTGAGAGGCAATCAAGCGAGAGGTATCACTTGTGGTGCGAAAAATATTTCTGAAGTAGCCTTTGAGAATTGAACCCTTATAATTGAGAACCTGACCCCATTGGTTGGATTGTGTCTCGGCAAAGAGGAAGTTGATGATAGAATCGGTAGGAGTGAATTCGGGCCAACGGTTATATAAGTTTTTGTATTTCGCTGAGAGATTAGCAAAAAATGTTTGAAATTGAAGATGATGAGAGAGATGATCAAATTCGTATTTGATCCCCCACTCGCTTTTGCTTTCACTTTCGTCAAAGACGGGATAAAAGAATTCGATAGGCATTTGGGCA
>JBNKYI010000108.1:0-7664 GCA_050300815.1 Fibrobacterales bacterium | reverse complement strand
ATATTAACAAGGATTTAGCAGCCGCAAGTTAACTTAAATTCACTATTGAACTGTCTCAAGTTTACGACCACTTTACTCTATATCGTGAATTGAGGCCTGTGTATTATCAGCGCATCGAAGTTCTTTTTGAAGTTTGCGATCGTTGAACCGACTTTTATTATCCTTTTTGCAACGCACTTCAATCAATTCTTTATAAAAAATTTGAGAGAGACTGCCTCCCATGGCCCAAACTTGAAGATAAGAATCTGTGATGGCTAACGTAAGATCCAAATCAGGATTCGCAGCGTTTGTAAAACTTTCATCGGATAAAGACTGGTCGGGCATATTAAGTTCGACGATAGCGACTTTGTGAAAAACGGCCATGGTTAAAAGTACGGGGATTAAAATAGAGAAAAGGTTCATAATGGGTAGAAGATCAATGTCTTCTATTGCGGTCGTTTTTTTAATTCTATGCTTCATATTCTCTCCTTTTTCTTTTTTAAAATTAAAGGTGAGAATGGCTTCACAATGTTAAAGGATTGCAAATATTAATTTGCAATCCTTTAACAATCTAAAGAAATGTTTACGGTGATTCTATTCAATCCAATGTTTGAATTTTTTCACTAGGGCATCAGAGATCTCTTCTGAAGTGGCATAGCAAATTCCTTCGTGGTTCATAAAGGTGCTATCTTCACGGTTTAAATCGAGTTTTTCACCAAACATATTGAGAGCGATGCCTCCGGCTTCTTTAACGATACATGCTGAAGCGGCATAATCCCAAAGGGATCCTCCTCCGGTATGTGGTTTGGGGAATTTGAAATAACAAGCAGGAGCGTTTTCTAGCATATAGCAAGCGTTCAGGACGGCTCCACCCGAAAGGCGCTCTTTCGCTCCACGCATCTTCAAGTCTTGAGCAACAGAACCGGCCTCAGACAATATTTTTGAAAAGTCTTTTCTCTCTCTGAAACTCCTATCGCTGTAAACAGAAAGATCATAGCGCATGGGTTTAATTTTAAAGGCTTGTCCATTGCGCTTGGCTCCTTTGTTTATCACTGCTTGGTAGAGTACATCTTCGTAGGGATCATAAATGACGCCAATGAGAGGAATTCCTTTTTTGTCGACGAGAGCAATGCTTACGCTATATCCTGCATTTCCTTCGATAAAAGACAGTGTGCCATCTAGGGGATCAATACACCAAAAATAATTTTTCTCTAATCGTTCAAGATCATCAGGTGTTTCTTCTGTTAATAATCCCATATCGTATTTGTTACAGCTTCGATATAATTCTTCATAGATGATGGCTTCGCTTTTTTCGTCGACTTCAGTAACAACTTGTGAAGCTTTGCTATCTCCGCTTTCTTTTGTAAAAACATCGTGTGCTTTGAAACTTTCAGAGCGAATCATTTTACCCGCTTTTTTAGCGGCATGGGTAGCGAGTCGAAGTAATTCATCTAGGGGGATATTTATTTCCATTTGAACTCTTTCTGCATTGTTCAATAATTTGTGCGCAAATTTTTTCACTGTAAGAATTGATTTTCCAATGTCCTGGACTCCATCCTTTTAAAAATCGATGAAAGTCAGCCCAAGCCCAATAAAAAAGTTCTCTCCATTGCTCTTCTAATTCTTCTCTGTCAACAGAGTGATCTAAAAGAGAATTTTTCAATTCGTTAAAGTAATAGTTTAATAATTCGGTTTCGTGATTTTCACATTCTTCTTCGCTTAGACAGCTTCCGATAAAGTAAGCAACGTCTTTTATTCCGCAGCCCTTACCTACATATTGAAAGTCAACGGCAGCGGCTTGATCTCCTTCGCTGTTAAAGCAAAAGTTATCCATTTTAGCATCTCCGTGTACAATTGTCTGGTATTTGCACGCATTTAATTTCTGGTCAATTGAATTGGCCGCACTTTTTAGTTTGAGATCGTTTAGAGCTTTGAGCTCATCAGGTCGGGTTTGCAAATGCCAATAGGTTCCATTCTTCCACAGACCCTCAGTAGAGTGGTTTAAAAATTGAGCGTGAAAGTGAGCGAGCCATTTGAGGGCGCTAAAAATTTGATTCCATTGACCCATGCGCCCTCTTTTTTCAAATTGAGCGGCATCTAAGTCTTCGAGAAGTAAAAAAGTTTCTGATCCAAAATCATGGCAGGCAATCCATTGAGGAACTCGACATTGATCATTGGTTTTTGCAGCGTAATGTTGATACCAGTGGCGTTCGATTTGATAAGACTTTAATTTGCGTTGATGCGAAAGATCTGTTGCCCATCCCCGGGGGTGCTTTTTATCTGTTTGAATGTTGATATGTTTAACAATGATACTTTTTGCAGGACCATTAATCAGTTGGACTCTAATGATTTGTCCATATCCACTCCACAGAGACTGGACCGCTTCTTCATCTTTAACAGACCAATGGTGATATTTTTGTAGGTATTTGGCGAGATCCATGAGTGATAAAAGATTTGTACTGGGTTATAAGGTAGAAATTCTCCAATCAATCAGGCCAGTTTGAGATTCACACCCAGATCATTGATGCAGCAGATAAAGTCAATACCGCCATCACTCTGTTGAAGTTTTTTAGCCTTTGATCGGTTTGGATTAAACCTTGCATTTTACTCCCAAAGGCAGCCCAAACACTGACGCAAGGTACTCCAATTAGGGGAACCATCGCTAATAAGATCAAAACAGAGAACCCGTAATTTTCTCCAGGAAGAGAAAATCCACTCAACATAGAAGTGACAATAAGCAAAGCTTTGGGGTTGGTGAATTGAAAAAGAGCGGCTTCATAAAACCGAAAAGGGCGACCCTCCTCTACCTTTTGCTTAATGTTGCCTTTTGCGAGAAGCATTTTACTTGCCATATAAATGAGATAGAGCGTTCCGATGCCTTTTAGAGCAAGAGGCAACCAAGGATTTTTTGCATAAATCATATTCAATCCTACAGCACCCAGAGCAATTAACAAAAGAATGCCTAATTCGATTCCCAATATATGGGGGATCGTTTTTTTAAAGCCAAAGCGAGCGCCTGAATTGGCGAGCAAAATGTTGTTAGGACCAGGCGAAAGGGTCAGCGGAATAAGGAACAAGATCAATCCAATAAAGTATTCCGTATGCATTTTTAACCTCCATTTTAGGGACTTTAAAGAGGTTTCAAATAAAAATTTCTTTTTGAAGCTCTAACAGATACAGTTTTTATGTTTTTACACCAGTACAGATGAGGTGCCTATGAAATACCAAGAAATTGTTCAGCAGATGACGGAAAAATTGCGCAATGGAGAGGCTTTGCCTGGCAGTCGCTTGCCGTCGCTGCGGGCAGTGCGAGAGACATTTCACGTTAGCCTTTCGGTGGCGATTCAAGCCTATCAAACGCTAGAACAAATGGGATTCATTCGCTCTGTGCCTCGCAGTGGTTTTGAATGGATACCCCAGCAAACTCCGCAAAAGCTTGCGATGGCACCGTCAAAATTTCCGGTATCTGACCCTATTCCTTCAAGTCTAATTGGGAGAATCATAGGGATGGGACTTGATCCAGAGCTCGCTCCCTTTGCGGCTGGAATACCCTCGCCTGAAATTCTCCCCTTGGCAAAGGTTAACAAGTCGTTACAGCATGTTATCAGAAATAAGCCGCAGTTGTTGAGCGAATATACGCCTTCGCAGGGGTCTCCTCGATTTAGACATCTGCTTGCCGAACGTTTTGCCCGCAAGCAGATCGTAGTGCAGGCTAGCGAAATTGTACTTACAAATGGAGCGATTGAGGCCTTGAGCTTAGCGGTGCAAGCTTGTACTCAGCCTGGTGATCTGGTGGCGTTAGAAAGTCCGTTCTTTTTTGGAGTGTTGCCGATTCTCGAAGATCTTAAACGAAAAGTTGTTGAGGTGCCTCACGACTGGACACAAGGTTTGGATTTAGCGCAGATGGAACGGTTGTTGAGAAAATATCCTGTAAAAGCGCTGTTGTGTTCGGGCACCGTGCAAAACCCCCTAGGTACGATTTTATCCCTCGAACAGCAAAAAGAGTTATACGATCTTTGCAAGAAATACGATATTGCAATCATCGAAGATAATGTCTATGGAGAGTGTGGGTACTCGAATTCACTATTGTTGCCTATAAAACGTCTCGATAAAGATCAGAGGGTCATTTACGTGAGCTCGATGTCAAAGTCTTCGGCACCGGGTCTGCGTTCGGGATGGATGTTGCCCGGTCGCTATCTTGACGTGGTAACTCATCTTAAAATGAACCATTCTTTAGGGCAATCTATCCTCATCCAAGAAGCCAGTGCTTATTTTATGGCAAATGGAGGATATGAAAATGGCTTGCGTAGATTTCGTTTAAGCATACATCGCCAAGTGATGAGCTATAGACAGGTCATTCTTCAGTATTTTCCCGTAGAAACTCAGGTGACTCTTCCCCAAGGGGGATTTTTTCTTTGGGTCGAATTGCCAGGCAGCGTAAAGACGCAAGAATTGTTGTCTCAAGCGATTAAGTCCAAGTTGAGCTATGTTCCAGGTAGTGTGTTTACACAGGGATCTCATTTTGATCACTGTCTGAGAATCAGCTGCACTCAACCTTTTAGTGAGGAGATACAGAAGGCCTTAAAGAGGTTAGGAGATTTTTTTAAATCTTTTCTAGAATCTCAATGAGCGTTTCTCTTTCTTCTTCTGACAAACGATCGATGAAGTCGAAAGGAAAGTGTGGAAGGTCTTGATCGACAGTTTTTAACTTTGCCATGCCTTCATCTGTTAAGATGACCCAGCGTTGTCTGCGATCAGATTTTGAATCCTTAAGAGCGATAAGTCCCTTTTCGACCAGACGGCCGATAAGACGAGAAACGTCGGCATTTTTATCGACCAAACGCTCTCGTATAATTTTTGAGTTGACCTTCTCTTCTTTGGCCCCTCTCAATATTCTCAATAAATTGAATTGCTGAGAGGTCAGGTCGTAAGAGGTCAATTTCTCTTGAATAAAAGTAGAAAAGCGGCAATTGGTCTGACTGATCAAACGGAGAGCTCTCGCATGAGAGCCCTCGTGATATTGAATTTCAGTCTTTTCGTTTGCTGCTTCTTCAGTCATAACACTAATTTAGTTTAAATTATTGCTTGATTGTTTCTGCTTGAATGCTAATTGTCACTTCTTCACCAACAACAACACCGCCCGCTTCGAGAGCTTTGTTCCAAGTCAAACCGTAATCTGTGCGGTTGATAGCGAATTCACCTTCAAAACCAGCAACGGTTTGACCCCAAGGGCTAGTTACTGTGCCAGCATAGGTCATAGGAATGGTTACTTCTTTAGTTACACCTTTGATGGTGAGCTTTCCAACGACGTCAAAAGAATTGCCTTTGATGTTTTTGATAGCGGTTGATACGAATTTAATTTCGGGGAATTTAGCGGCATCAAAGAAATCTTCACCTTTGAGGTGCTCATCTCTTTTTTCGATTTTAGTGTCGATGCTCGCTGTTTTTACAGTCACATCAAACTTAAGAGTGTTGAGATCTTTGCCATCAAATTCAACCACGCCCGCGTATTCTTTAAAATCGCCTTTGGTTTTAGAGATCATCATGTGGCGCACAGCAAACTCAACTTCAGAGTGAGCTGCGTCGAGAGTGTATTTGTCTGCCCACAGGGTGGTGGCAGCGAGAACAACGCCTAAGGCGAGTGTTTTGATGTTTTTCATTGTTTGTCCTTTGTTATGAGTTAATGAAAATTCAGTTTAAGCTTTAAGGTGGCTTCCGTCGCAAAAAGGAAAAGAACTGCTCTTTCCGCATCCGCAAATGGCCACCTTTTTAGGTTCGTCAAAGTCTACACTAACAGGTGTTTTGCCCGTGCCTTCTTTGGCATGACTTCCATCACAATAAGGTAATTTAGCGGATTTTCCGCAAGTGCAGTAAAATTTTTGCCTGGGGTTTCATCAATAATAAATGGATTTTTCCTGTCCATGGCGCCTCCTTAAGTGCGTTGAGAAATTCTTCGCAAAATTATACATGTTTGAACACGCAATGTCAAGCTTTTTTATTTTACTTCTCAAAATAAGCAAACTGGCTTAATTGATTGGTGCTGATTCTCCAAGCTCAGTCGATAAATACACGTCTATTTGAATAAAAAGGAAGCTCTACACTCCATTTGCGAATCAAAGGGCAATAATGCTCTTGGTCCGTGCAATTTTTAGCACCAATCAATTAAGCCAGTTTGCTGTAAATGAGAGAATACAGCCGATAATTTATCAAAAACAACAATTGAAAATTATCTTATCGTTATTTCTGAAGATTGAGAAATTCTTTTTCATTAATTTCTAGTTGTAAAGATAGAACGATGCCCGAACACCACGCCAATGCCTTACTCATGACCATTATCGTCGCCGTAGTGGTAGGTATTTATCTAATGGCGATTGCCCATCGACTCAAAATTCCCGCCATCGTGTTGTTGCTTGTGGGAGGATGGGTTTGTGGGCCAGAAGTGCTGGGATTTATTGATCCCTATGCCATTGCTGATGAATTGGGAACTCTGATTTCTTTAGCGGTAGCCATCATTCTGTTTGAAGGCGGGCTTAGTCTAGACCCTTCGGGCTATCGAAGCGAAAAGGGAGTGATTCGAAAACTCCTTTTTATAGGCGTTTTATCGACGTGGTTAGGAACGGCTGTTTTGGTTTATTTTCTATTCCATCTGCCCGTTCCCCAAGCGCTACTGGCGGGTTCGATGGTGGTTGTAACGGGCCCCACGGTGATTGCACCGTTGCTCAAAAGAATTCGCTTGCGAGCAAACTTGCACCATATTCTTCACTATGAAGGCGTTTTAGGAGACCCCATAGGAGTTTTTCTTGCGCTCTTGTGCCTTGAGTGGCTAATGGCTTCAGCTGAGCGCGGAACGGGAGCCATTGCTTTGCTGCTGTTTTCTCAGCGTTTCTTTTTCGGGACGCTCATTGGCTTATTGGGGGGATTCTTCACCGATTTTGCTCTGCGCCGGCTTAAAATCCCCGAAGATCTAAGTAATGTCTTTGTATTGGCCACGGTATTGGCGCTTTTTGGTCTCTCTGAAATGATTTTGCCTGAAACAGGCTTGCTTGCAGTGACGTTATGCGGTTTGATTATGGGGATTCGCAAGCCCCCTTATTTGAAAAAAATCAAACTTTTCCAGATTGAATTGACCGATCTTTCGATCGCTTGTCTTTTTATTCTTCTAGCCGCAAAGCTTGAAATGAGTGGATTTCAACGCTTAGGACAGCCAGGCATCTTGCTGATCTTGGGCGTTATTTTACTTGTCAGACCGCTAGCCATCTTGCTTTCATCTAGAGGTTCGGGCCTCAGTTGGCGAGAGCGATTGATGCTTATGTGGATTGCCCCGCGAGGGATCGTGGCTGCTTCAATGGCATCGCTGGTCGGAATTAAGTTGGCCGAAAAAGAGTTGGCGGGAGCCGAGTTTATTCCCGCATTTGTTTTTGCGGTGATTGGGACGACGGTTATTGCTCAGGGCTTTTCGGCCGGAGTGGTTGCTCGCCTATTAAAGCTCACTCGCCCAGAGCCTAAAGATTGGCTGATTATAGGCGCTCATAGTTTTGGGCAAACCTTGGCGAGATTCATTCAAAAGACGGGAGTCAGCGCTTACTTAATTGATGCAAACACAAATCAGGTAGAGGCCGCTCGCAAGCAGGGGTTTAAAGCCTATCGCGCTGATGCCTTTGACAGTGATTTGCTCGAGTGGGAAT
>JBNKYI010000107.1:0-7677 GCA_050300815.1 Fibrobacterales bacterium | reverse complement strand
GATATATTACACGATATGGGAGCAATTTCAATTATTGCCTCAGACAGCCAAGCGATGGGCCGTATTGGTGAGGTGATTTGCCGCACTTGGCAGACCGCTCATAAGATGAAAGAGCAAAGGGGAGTGTTACCCGAAGACAAAGACAGTGATGCCGATAACTATCGCGTGCGTCGTTATATTGCTAAATACACTATCAACCCAGCAGTTGCCCACGGAATGTCTAAAGAAATTGGATCGGTCGAGGTGGGTAAACTCGCCGATTTAGTCTTGTGGAATCCCGCTTTTTTTGGCGCTAAACCTGAAATGGTATTGAAAGGTGGAGGGATCGCTTGGGCGCAAATGGGAGATGCCAATGCTTCGATACCCACTCCGCAACCTGTGATGATGCGACCCATGTTTGGCGCAGCAGGTAAAGCACTGCATAAACATTCGATTACTTTTGTCTCAAAGGCCTCAGTGGATAAAGTGCAGGGTTACGGAATAGGTAAACAAGTGGTTGCCGTAGAATCTTGTCGAAATATTGGCAAGGCTGATTTAAAGCTCAACACCTATTTGCCTAAAATCAGTGTGGATCCTGAAACCTATGAAGTGATAGCCGACGGTGAAAAACTGGTTTGTGGCCCCGCAGTTAAACTTCCTCTCGCTCAGTTGTATCAGTTGTTTTAGATTTTTTTTAGCAATGAATATTCGACTTTATCAATTGGCCGACAGCGCTTTACCCACTGGGGGATTTGTCTTTTCATCAGGAATGGAAAGCGCCTTTACTTTGGGTTGGATTGCGAGTCTAAAAGACCTGCAAAAGTATTTGATGGGAGTGGTTCATAGTTTTGCGCACAATGAACTTCGCTTTGTTAAAATGCTTTTTGACGAATTAAAACAGAAAGATACAATTGGCGAAGAATTGCAAAACGATTATCATGCAAGTTTGAGTTCTTTAGGAATGCGCCGGGGTTCTTTATTGCAAGGAGAATCTTGGAATCGGGTAATTCAGAGACTTTATCCTCAAATTCAACAACAGAATTTTTTGCGCGCTCATTTTATTCCCACTTATTGCTCAACGCTTTTTCACCTAAGGCATTCACTCGAAGAAGCATTACAATTGCTTTACTTTATTTTCGTTAGAGATCAGGTAAGTGCAGCTGTTCGGCTGGGAATTTGCGGGCCCATGGATGGGCAACAAATGCAAAGTCAGCTTTTAAAAATGGAATCTAAAGTGATGCGTACGTCGATGGATCGCAGTGGACTTCCATTAAAAACGGCAGCCTGTTGGGAGGTCAGTCAGGCGATGCACAGTCGAGTTTATTCAACGTTGTTTCAAAATTGATAAGGATAATTTATGGCATTTTCAAATTTTAGTCCTCTACAAAATCCTCATTCTCACAATCATTCATCTCATCATGGGCACGATCATGTTCACGAAACGTGGGATCATCCCGGCTTATTTGATGAAAGAGATACGGCAAATCCCAAGCGCGATTTTAGCCAAAGAGCGTTTACTGTGGGAATTGGTGGGCCGGTGGGCTCGGGCAAGACGGCGTTGGTGAGAGCCCTTTGCGAATCGCTAAGAGAACGCGAGAGTTTAGGAGTTGTAACCAACGATATTTTTACTAAAGAAGATGCTGAATTTTTAACGCGCAATGAACCCTTGCCTGCAGAACGCATTCGTGGAGTTCAGACGGGTGGTTGCCCTCATGCTGCGATTCGCGAAGACATCAGTATCAATATGTTGGCTCTCGAAGAACTGATGAATGAATTTAAAGAAATCAATTTGCTTTTGCTCGAAAGTGGTGGCGATAATTTAGCAGCAAATTTTTCTAATGAATTGGTTGATTACACACTCTATGTTATCGATGTCGCGGGCGGTGACAAAGTACCTCGCAAAGGCGGCCCAGGAATAACGCAGTCGGATTTGCTGATTGTCAATAAAATTGATCTTGCAGAAAAGGTGGGAGCATCTCTTGAAGTCATGGAAAAAGATGCAAAGAAGATGCGTGGCCAAGGCCCCACCGTTTTTACTTGTGTTCCTGAAAGAACAGCCATAGATCAGGTGGTAAATCACATTTTGTCAGCTAGGGCGGTGGCACTCAATAATTCGAATAAATTCTCTGAGAGCGTAAAGATTTAAGAAAAGGAAAATCAATGAAAAAAAATATTTTATTTACTCTATTCTGCCTACAACTTTGCCTGACTCGTCTATGGGCTCATCCAGGTCATAGTCACGAAATTTTAAACTTGGGTGTAGGAGTGGCATTTTTTGTTTCACTTTTTGCTTTGCTTATTAAGTTTCGCAAAAGCAAAAAGAAAATTTAGGCTCGCTTTAAAATTTTCGTTCAAAAGGAACACCTTTTAACCAATTTGGATGACTTGCTGCATCTTTGAGCGCTTGCATCAGTGGTAAAAGTTCATTGGTCGATTCGGCGATGAAGCGAATCATTAAGATTCCCTCTTCAAGGCTTTCAATATTTCCTGTCAGGGTTTGAACCTGATAAGCGCCTTCGCCGATGGATTTTAAGTTGAGCTGGTCAATGAGATTTTTGCGAATGTCTTCGATTTCAGCGGGTTCTTCTTTAGCGCACAAGATACCATTAAAAACCACTTTGCCTTTGCCAAACATTGAAGGAAGGGTGGGTGAAATTTGCTGAGGAGTAAATTCGAAACGATCCCAAACCAGAGGGATGGCATTTTTTAAAATCTTAAATTCAGAATTCAGGGTTTTAAAAGAAAAGTCTTCACCCATCGTCAAGCGACCTGCGTTAAACCATTCGACGGCCATGACTCGGCAGTTTTCTTTGAGTTGTATCTCGAGTTTACTGCTCAAATCGCTCTGGCCTTGGGGAATGAGAGGGTCGGGAAGATAAACCAGTGTGGAATTTGCCTCCATAGCAATACGCAAAATTTGTTGACTTTTTTTGAGTGGGCTCTTAAAGGCTTTGGTGTAAGACTGAGTCGTTAAAGCCACCTTGGTCTTTTCTTTGAGAAATAGATCGATTTGAATCTGATCCCCCTGTACAATGCCTCCCCCATAGCCCGATAAATACAAACTGCAAAATTCTGGAGATTCGGTGGGGTTTAACCATTTTATAGGCTGTTGACTGATCAATCGGGTCAACCGGTTTTTTTCTTGAATCCATTCTACTTGAGCGATGCTGTGAGAAATTTGAAATTCTTGAGAAACATTAGGTGAAGAAAATTTTGATGAATGGGATTGATTTGGATTTGTCATTTGCTGAGTCGGCTTGAAAAAAAGAAAACGAGAATAAATAACGATGGAGTGTGATATATAACGCTTTGTGAACTTTAATTCTAGTAATCGATCTTAACAAAAGCATTTCTTTTTTATCTCTTTTAAGTTCTGATTTGGGCACGGAGGTGGTTGTGAAAAAACCATTGCTAATTTTGTTTCTCTTATTGTTTTCTTTAGCGAGCTCTACTTTTGCTCTTGAGCTTAATATTCAACCGACGATTCCCGACCGCTTGACCTTTGGTCAATTGTCGCAATATGATATTTCGGGTTCTGGAGGTGGAGGGATTCTCTTTTTACTGAGTTTGAATAATCCCGAACAACAGGATTATCAAAATTTACAGATCACTTTTTCAATCGCCTACGCCTCTTCTGGTCAGAGCGGAAATTTTGTCAAAATTCAAGAAGGTAAAACGGATCCCTTTGATCTTTCAGCAAAAGATGGGATGATCACAATGACCAGTACTGAATTTTTCACCGAAAATAATCCAGCGGTCAAATTTTCGAATAATGGCAAAGGTTCTTCTCTTAATGAAGATTACCGAGATAAACTGATCATGCGTTCGATTGAATCGGGGTCTTTAATTCCCGGTCGCATTCTCTTTGACTTCGAACTGATCGATGAGAATGGACGCAGGTTGGCTTCGTCGCGCACCGAACACGAGATTTTGATTACGAGTGTGCTGCAACCGGTAAGCCCAGGAGCCGCTTTGGCGGATAATGGAAGTCTTCCGGTGTATACTCCATATCCCACTTTTTTATGGACCTCAGACCTATTTAATCACATTTATGAGGGATTTGCTGAGCCCGTTGTATTTAGGTTATCTCTTTATGAATCAATTGATGAATTACCTGCAAGTGCCGCTTTAACTCAACCGATCTTCACCACAGAAACCGAGGTGAATTATTATTCCTATACACCTCAAGATAGGCCCTTAACTCCTGGTAAGAAATATTATTGGAAACTCGAAGGTTTTTTGCGGGGCGTTGCTGTTGCGGTGATGAAGTCTGAAATTTATCAGTTTGAATACATTGAGCCTACCGAAGAGATAAATCCAAAAATTCAATCCATTATGGCAATGTTACAGATGCTACTCAATTATCCTCCTTATAATGCTTATGTCGAAACCTTAAGGCCTTATTTTTCATCTCTCATCGCAAAGATGGATAAAGGCGAGGTCGATTTAGATCGGGTGGTTAAAGAGCTTCAAAAATTAATAGCCAGAGAGGTTCGCCTTGAAAACATTCAATTGCAATAAGTGGATTTGGGTCGCTCTGGCTGGGGCAACACTCTCAGTGGCGGCACCGCGTTTTTGGTTTGACAGTCATTCGGGGTTAGAATTGATCTCGATGGAGACTGGGCAGACTTTAACGAATCGCTCTACTGCTGTCGAGACTCCTCTCAAAATTAAGGCGCCTGTTCAAGGGGGCGAAATTTTGCGTCTAGACAAAGAGGTTGAAATTCAATTGCTCGCTGAGTCTGAAGTGGATTTGTATGAAATGCAATTGGGTTATGCCCTTTATTTTCGTCACGGAGGATTAACCGTAAAAAGTGAAGCGACCTTTTTTGAAATCTACTTGCCCAATGATAAGCTGATGGCTTCAGGAAATCCCCTAGTGTTTTCTGTTACGCAAACCTCGAAGGGCGAAATTTACGTCGAGGTCGAATCGGGTGAGTTGAAATTTTATCACTCTGTTGAAAAAGTTTTTAAAACCTTATCGGTAGGAGATCATATGTGGTTTAATCAATTGAAAGGAGATCTGCAATGAAAGAGAGTGGAGCTTTGTTCAAAGTCGTTGCAATTCTTTTTTTAATAGGAGAAATGTTGTGGGCTAAGCCGCTCTTAACGGTGCAAAAGGTAGAAGGCACAGTAGAAATTGCGAAAGAGAAAAAAGAGAAATGGAAAGCTGCAAAGGTGGGTAAGCCCCTCAAGGCGCAAGAGCTCTTGAGAACTCAGGCGAGCTCAGGAGTCGAGTTGAAGTATGAAGATGGATCTTTGCTTTTTGTGGGCGAGCAGACGCAGATTACGGTGAGAGAAGTATTAGACTCTCTTAGCCGTCATGTAGAGATTAATAAAGGACAGTTGCGCTTTGATGTGCGTAAACTTGCAGAGAGAGAATCCTTTAAGTTTTTAACCCCCACGGCAACGGCGTCAATTCGCGGAACCCAGTGTGATATGGCTACGAATATTCGCCAGAGTCTGATAGGTTGTCGAGAGGGCAAGGTGCAGTTTGCAAATCAAATGGGGGCAGATAGTGCGATGGTTTGCACAGGCTGTATTTTATTGCAAAAGGCCCAGAGTGGAACTCCGGTTTTGGCCTTTGTTCCTAACCCGACAGAATTTGAACGCATACTTGCCGAACTCATGGATGCCTTGTTTTTGGCAGAAGACTACGATCTAGATCCCGACAGTCTTTTTAATGCGGTAGGTATTTTCAATCCTGTAGAGATTACTGTTTTTGGCGATGTGGATTCGACGTTGAGTTATCTCTTATATGGCAAACCCGGCGATACACTTTGGGTGCAGGCGCCTGCACAGGGCGTGTTAAATGGAAAATTTTATGATTTCACTTTTTGGGAGTCGAAGGGGGATAGCGTTGAGGTTCAACAGCCTAAAAAGGCGCGCACTTCGATCATTTCTTTGGGAGGAAGTGCAATTTTGAAAGCTCGTTATGAGAGTGTTGTTTATCAGATGAATGTCGAAAATCAAAATTGTAAAGTGATTGGTTTAGAAGAGCCTTATCAGGTAGATAAAGGCCAAAAGATTTCTTTTGACGTTGTGGGTAATAAAGGTTTTGTTTTTTACAAGTTAAGCTACGATCCCGAAAAAATAGAAGTGAGTCAGTCTTCGGCTCATTCTTTTGAGATTCAACCTCTGGCGGATTCAACGTCTTTAGGAATTATCTGCAAAGAAAATCTGAAGAACCTTTCTGCTCAAATTAAAGGTAAAGGAAAAATTATTCCCTCAGGACCTTGGGTAGTTAGCGAAGAAGAAAATCTGCAAGTAAGAGCAGTTCCCGATTCGGGTTATCAATTTGTTGGATGGGAGTATGAAGGGGTGCAATTAGATAGAGATTCTTCTGCGACGGTGAATATTAGAGTGCTTGATTCCAATGCGACGTTGAATGCTCGCTTTGAAGCTATTCCTGAATCTTTGGCACCGTTGCATCGTTTAGAGTTAGAATTTTTTAACGAACGAGGGGAATCGAAGACCCTAATGTTAGATTATCGATAAAGGGAGGGTTTTAGGTGAAGTGGAGTTTGTGGATAGCCCTTGGAATAATTTCAGTCTACGCTGAAGATTCTTTTGAGGTTTTAAAATCAGAAGACGATGGTGAAATTTTGCTGAGTTATACGGGAGATTCATCGCCCGAATGGTCGTTAAATTGCGGAGATAATCCATCGACAATCGCTCAGAGCGACCGAGACTATTTTTATTTGAGCACTGATGCGCTCGCTCAGTGTCGCGATTTTCAAATCAGCGCTAAATTGAATGGCGTAGAAACTCTTCAATTAAAATCGAGTCGGCGTAAAAACGACGGCAATCAGGTGCAAAAAGGTGTGCCCCTAACAGAAGAGCAACAGTCTGTTGTTGAATTTGGAGGCCTTTTAGAATCTCGTTATGAAAATAGAAAGTGGCAAGACACCAGTTATAACAAATTAAACATTGGTGCGAGAGGATGGGCTAGATACTCTAACGAATGGAATATGAGTTATCGTTTGCTTTGGGATAGTTCGCCCAACTACATTGGCCAAGACCCTAGTCAATATTTTGTGCAATTGGGTTATTTGAATTGGTTTCGCATTTCAGGAGGAGATCTTTATCCCACCTTTAGCCCCTACTTACTTAATGGGGAGCGTATTCGCGGTGGGGGATTATTCTTGGCAAATCTTAGCGAGTCGTTTCAATTTGAAGTGGTTTATGGAATCAATCAATCAAACACAGATGCGCAGTTTGATGATGAGTCATTGTTATTGCCAGATACGGCGACATTGACAAGAGAAGACAGCTTAAGAGCTTATACCCCGGGTTTGTATAAAAGAACTCTTTTAGGGGCTCGAATCAGCGTGGGTAAAGGAGAGACGGCCCGGTGGAATTTGGGATTTGTAAAAGCAGAAGATCATGTAGGAAATGAAAGTGAATGGGAGAAAAACCTAAGATTACAAAAGGGACAGACAACCACTGCGGCAGATAACCTTGTGCTGGCTACAGATTTAGAAGTCAATGTGTGGCCTCGCTATTTGCGGGCCTTTGGGGGCATAGGGCTTAGTCTTTTTACATCAAACAAAGAATCTAAATTTTCTGATTTTGCATATTCTCTAAAATAGGGTACCATGAAAAAAACTACACCAATCCAATAGAAGCTAAAAAATCTGAAATCTTCATATTCAAAACGGACCCATCATCCTCAATGGGCCTTTTTGTACCTCCTAT
>JBNKYI010000106.1:0-7776 GCA_050300815.1 Fibrobacterales bacterium | reverse complement strand
TGCATCGACTTTGAATGCACCGCGACTCACGACCCACTCCCCTGCATTTAAACCCTCTAACACTTCGATGTATCCCTGTCTCTCGGCCCCTAATTTAACACCTCTGGCTCTAAACGAGCCCTTGCCCTGAGAGATATAAACCATTCCGTAATCTCCCATTAATAGTGGAGCAGAGGCTGGGATATATAATTTTTCAGATTCATCGTCGGCAGAAACTTCACCCCACACAAACATGCCTGGTCGCAATTTTTCATCTTTATTTTTTAAAGAGGTTCTCAGCTCAAGAGTTCGCGTTATCGGATCAACTTCAGCGCCGACAAAGTCGACCCGACCTTGAAAGAGCTCTCCTTTAAGTGCAGGGCTTCGAAAGCTCACTTGGGCTCCCTCTTTTACATCCGATAAATTTTCTGCGTAAAGCTCTAGATCTACCCACAAATTTGAAAGGGGCGCGATTTCAAAAAGAGGCGTGCCCGTTTGCAAATACTGCCCTTCACGCACCATTTTTTTAGCGACGACTCCTGCAGATTTTGACCTCAAAATCAATCGCTCATCTCCCCTCTCAGCCCATTGCGAAAACTCCTCGACACTCATTCCCAAAAGCTCTATTTTTTTGAGAACCGCTTGTTTGAGAGTCTCATTATGCTTTGCCAACTTCCACTCTGCAGAAAGTGAGAAAAGTTGAGGACTATAGATTTCAGCGAGTTTCTGCCCCTTACTCACTCGTTGCCCTTCAAAATTAATGAAGAGTTTTTCGACTCGCCCCGCAAACCACGCCGATTCGATTTGCATCCGGCTATCATCCCAGCGCACTTCACCCGACAATTTCAGTTTGCGAGTCAATTTCATTTTTTGAGCTTGAGCGGTTTGCACTTCAGCAATCTGCTGTGAAGCCTCTGAAAGATAAACGGCTAATGAATCTTTTTCTGATACGATGGCATGGTCGTTCTCTCCGCCCTCGAGGGGAATGAGATCCATTCCACAAATCGGACATTTGCCCGGACCATTCAATCGAATTTGAGGATGCATTGCACAAGTCCATATTGCTTCATTCGGTTTTTCGTTCTCATGCAACTCAGAATCTACTGCTGAAGCTTTGCCCTCTGACATTTCGGTGGCAGAATGGCTATTGGCCTCATCTGCACTTTGATATTCTAACTTTCCTAAGACAAAGCCTGTGCACAAAACCGTTAACAAGGCGGGATATAAGATGACCGGACGGTTAAATTCTATTTTTTTCATTTTAAATTCCTTGCCCCTTCAGAAGATGCTTCGCGTGTAGGAAATTGATAAATACCCAATCGTCTCGCCTTCTGGTTTAATAATTGAAATTTTGTAAAGTAGTTTTCAACTTGTTGAATCCTAAGATCCCACAAGTTGTTAAATAAATTCAGAAGGTCTGCAAAAGCGATTTTCTGAGAAACGTAATCTTGCTGACTGATTTGTAAAACGTCAATGAGGTTAGGCAGCAACGTTTCTTCGATTAAAAGAAGTTGGCGTTGATTTTTATCTAATTTCAAATCGAGCATCTGCCATTCTGCTTTGATTTTTTCTTCTTGAGCTTTAAGCTCCCATTCAACACCCTTCTCTTCCCAATGAGCCTGATCCAAAGCCGCCAAACGCTTTCCGACTTGTAGCGGAATAGATATTCCTAAACTCAGACTCCAAGGGTCTTTGCCACTGTCTTTGGCTCCGGGATTTTCTCCTGTTTGCACATAGTTAAATCCCACCATCAAGTCGGGATAAAACTGTTGTCTTTGCAAACTCACCCTGCGTTCGCTCCAATTTTTCTTAGACTTTAATTTTAAAAAATCGGGATTGCTCACGATTAACTGTTCAATATCAATCTCACTTACCTGACGAGATAACAAAGACAGATAAGCTTTAAATTCTGCAAAGTCGATTCTCACATTTAACGAATCGTACAAGCCCGTCATTTCTCCCAAATCAATTTTTAATATTTGCAAGTGGTCTTGGCGGTCTGCTCGAGTGTTTTTCAACTGAGCAATTTTGTTTTCAAGATTTACCACATGAAGGTATCCCGCTTGGCCCGATTCATATTGAGCCCGAGTCGTTTGGTAAAAAGCGTTGAGCAAAACAAGGTCAGAATCGAGATACCTAATGTTTTCATTTTCAATCTGAAATTCGGCCCACATTTGATGAAGTTGAGTTAACTGTTCGCTTTTTAAGACTGCAAAATCTTCGTTAGCAAAATGCTGATTTGCCCTTGCCAGCGATTTGGCTGCTAAGAGTTTTCCCGGCCAAGGGATCCCTTGGCGAACCGCAAAAATCTGCTCTTGAGGGCCCACTCGAGTCTCTACGTTTTCACCCCACCACGTATACGTGAATTCGGGATCAGGAAGGGTTCCCTCTTGTGCTGAGCGAGTCTTGGCAACCTCGAGCTGAGCTTCTTTACTCTGTAAGATGGGGTTGCTATCTAATAACGCCTGCTCTAGATCGCTCAGTGTTCTAAACGAAGCTTTTTCTATTGAATTTGTTTCACCTGCAAAAAGTAGGGCTGCGGTGAAAAAGAAGCACGAAAGTAATTTCAACTTCGCAAATGAATACCCATTCATTGTCTATCCTTTTTAATTTGTTTTTTTTGCAAAAAATCAAAATCATTACTTGATTCTGATAAAGAACCGCAAAAAAATCAAATCAAATAAGACTCAACAAACTGAAAAAGGGCCACTCTAAGATGAGGCGACCCTTGGGTATCTGTAAAATGGACTGAACGAGAATCGTCGCGTTCTTCGGCGAGAGTCGAAAGAAGCTCAATCGAATAAAGTGAAATTTCTTTTAAATAGACGGGGATTTCAAGTAACGAAGCCGTTTGAGCAAACAGCTTCGATTTGCATTGACAAGTCATCAGGCGTTGGAGATTCGATGCCGAAGTTTGATCGACAGATGTCAAGGATTCTTCATTTGAATTTTGACAACAGCTGTGATCCGCTTTCATTTCTCGTGCGTCCTCATCGACGGCGAGAAGATTTGATGTTTTTTCTGTCCACATTTTCGCACACAAAGGAGCGGCTTGCACCCCAGTGATCGAAAGAATCAGCAATGCTGACAAAATAGAACGAAAAAACTTCATGCTTATGAATGTACTTATTTCTGAATTTCCAAACGACATTCTCATTTGAAAATGAAAAAAAAAATCGTTAGAATCTATCAAATACTTCGTTGTCTAAACACTTTTCCCATTCATTCACTGCGATCGAGAACGCCAAGATCTAAAACAGGTGAAGCATCCAAATTCTCAGCATCCATCATCATCGCTACTTTCTGCAGAGAAGCAAGCAGCATATTTTGCTCCCATTCTGCTAGACAAGCAAACTGTTGACTAAAGCGATCTTGCAAAGGCGGCGGCGCCTTTTTAACAATCTTCACTCCTGTGGCTGTCAACTCTAGACACACTTTGCGCTTGTCGCCTGCAATTCTCTTTCTGACCACGTATTCTCTCGTTTCAAGGCGATCGACAATAGCGCTTACGGTGGCCAAGCTCAAATTCATATCTTTAGCCACTTGGCTAATCACCGGAGATTTTTGTTGCTGAATGCACTGCATAAGCAAAATTTGCGGGGCGGTTAAACCGGTTGTTTTTCCCAAATACTTTGAGTGTAAATCGGTGGCTCGAATAATTTTTCGAAGGGCAATCAATACTTTTTCTAGAGGTTCCACTGTAAATCTTTCACGAGGAGTTCTAAAAACTGCTTTATCAAACACAAATTTTCAATAACTCATCTAAGAAAAATGAATTTGAAAAGCCTGCTGAGGTTGACACAATATACTTTGTACACTAAATATGTGTCGACTCAATTTGGGAACCCACCCTAAGGATGCCATGGAATTTAGACACCCAATCGCCAGTGACGGATATGCACTCCACCAACTGATCGCCGATTGCCCACCACTAGATCCCAACTCGATGTACTGCAATTTACTTCAATGCAGTCATTTTAATGAAACGGCTTTAGTTGCCATCGAAAAGGGGATCTTGTGTGCTTTTATCACAGGTTATATACCGCCTAAAGCGCCAACGACCTTATTTATTTGGCAAGTAGGGGTGCACAGAGACTATCGAGGCAAGGGCTTGGCCTACCAAATCTGGCAAGAGCTTTTTAAACGTCTCGCCCCCCAGCACCTCCTCGAATTTATCGAGACAACAATTACCGATGACAATAAAGCCTCGTGGGCTCTTTTTCAAAAAATCGGCCGGGAATTCAAGTGTCCTCTCGAAAAGTCAATTGCCTTTGATCAAACAACACATTTCAAAGGCTCTCACGACAGCGAGTATCTAGTGCGCATTCCCATTAATTACAAAGGATAGAGAATTGAAAATTTTTGAAGAGATCGAATCGGAAGTTCAAAGTTACGCCCGAAGCTTTCCCCGCATATTTAACCAAGCCCAAGGGGAATTCCTATATGACGAAGAAGGGAATGCATACCTCGACTTTCTGGCGGGAGCAGGCACACTGAATTACGGACATAACAATCCCTTTTTTAAAGAGAAGCTTCTCGCTTACATCCAAAGAGATGGCATCAGTCACGGCCTTGATTTACATACCAAAGCCAAGAGAGAGTTTCTCGAAGCCTTTGATCAAAAAATTTTGAAACCCCGAAAAATGGACTATCAAGTGCAGTTCACTGGGCCCACAGGAACAAATTCGGTCGAAGCGGCCTTAAAACTCGCTCGAAATGTAACGGGGCGCCACAACGTCATTTCTTTTACCAATGGGTTTCACGGCGTGAGTTTAGGGGCTCTTGCGGTTACGGGTAACTCTCATCACCGCCAAGCGGCAGGAGCACCTTTGCAAGGAAGTACCCGAATGCCCTATGACGGCTATATGGGAGAGGGAATCGACACCACCGTTTATTTAGACAAGGTTTTGAGTGATTCCTCAAGCGGAGTCGATACCCCTGCTGCCGTTATTGTCGAAACGGTGCAAGGAGAAGGGGGAATAAACGCCGCCAGCTTCGAATGGTTGCGCAATCTGCAAAATATCTGCACCAAACACAACGTTCTGTTGATTATAGATGATATACAAGCGGGTTGTGGGCGCACAGGAACCTACTTTAGCTTTGAAAAGGCGGGTATTGAACCGGATATTATCACGCTTTCAAAATCTTTGAGCGGTTATGGTCTTCCCTTCGCGTTAGTTTTAATCAAACCTGAACTCGATCAATGGAAACCCGGCGAGCACAACGGCACATTCAGGGGGAATAACATGGCTTTTGTAACCGCCAAGGCGGCAATTGATCAATATTGGAGTGACGATCAATTTGAAAAAATGATCTACCGCAAAGCCAATTATCTCACACAGCGCGTCCACAAAATTGTTGCAAAATACGGTGAGGGGAATTTTGTTGCCCAAGGGCGAGGAATGTTTCAAGGAATTCATTGCGTCAATGGCGAACTCGCCGGAAACATCACACGCGCGTGTTTTAAAAAAGGGTTAATGATTGAAACCAGCGGGGCGGATGATCAAGTGGTCAAATTTCTATGCCCTTTAACCATACAAGATGAAAATCTCACGCGAGGCATTGATATTTTAGAAGAATCGATCGCAGAAGTTTGCGAAAGTATGGATTCTATCCCCGAAACTCAACAATATTTTGAAAATACAGAAGTCGGTGAGCATACCCTCACTCGCAGTCTTCAAAAACAAAGACCGATTAGAGGTTCCTTCGATTGAAATGAAATATTTTATTTGGAAGACCGCTTTTTTTTTGATAACCTAAAGATATGAAAGAAATTGCGGGCACAACCCGTCGTAAGTTAACATATCAAGTGGGATTTTTATACCTCATCATGAACTTGGTGAGTATTTCTCTTTTCACCTATGTTCTTTCGAATAACCAAATCGAACTCATTTCTGAAAATACGCGATTTAAAGCGATTGAGATCACTCAATCCCTTTCGCAAATTTTAAATAGTGAACTCAATGAAAAAGCCGATAACTTAAACGAAATCATTGAACAAGCCTTTGCCAATCAAAACATTCCCTACTTGATTTTACACAACGACTCCATTCAATTTCAATCTGCAAATTTTAAAGAAATTCCCGCTGACCTCACCATGCAAATCGCTAAAAGCATGTCAATCAAAGAATACTCTGGGGCGCCTTTTCATCTCAACTTCAACTCTGCAGATCGCGTTTTAGATTTTTATATCCCGTTGAATCGCATGGAACAATACATTGTCGTTGGGCGCATCGAACTCAGCGAATTCAATGACCGTTTCACTGCGCTTTACCAATCGATTATCGTTACCATTGTTGCGCTAATGATCATGTATCTTCTCTTTGGAGGGCTTTTACATCAATCGGTTATTCGCCCCCTAGTTAAACTTTTTGAAGCAACCGATAAGGTCGCACAAGGAAAATTTGATTTTAGAGTCGACATTAAACGTAAAGATGAAATTGGAGCCTTAGCTGACCGTTTCAATCTAATGACAGAAACCATTGAAAAAACCATGGATTCTCTTTCTGCGCAAATGAAAAAAATAGAGGCGGCTAAGCGACAAATCGAAAAAATGGCAGTCACTGATGAGTTAACTAAGCTTTATAATAGACGTTATCTGTATGACAAGTTAAACTATTTGATCGACATGTCGCAGCGCTACAAAACCCCGTTAGGGCTGATTATTCTCGATGTCGACTTTTTCAAAAAAGTCAATGACACCTATGGTCACCAAACCGGCGACAGCGTATTAAAAATTGTTTCACTCTGTTTGAAAAAGTCTTGTCGCAGTACAGACATTGTCGCCCGATACGGCGGTGAAGAAATGGTCATTGTCTGCCCTCAAACCAACTTAGAGCAAACTGAACTTTTGGCTCAACGCATTAACAAGGCCATTGAGAAAGTGCAGATTAAGCTTCCTGAGGGCGTCGATTTGAAGATCACTGCCAGTTTGGGTGTTTCTGAATTGCTGTTGCTCTCAAAGTTAACAGGTAAAACTCAGCACTCTCCCACCGACCTCATTGAAGCCGCCGACCAAGCTCTATACAATGCGAAACACAACGGTCGAAATCGCGTAGAAATTTTAGAAGCCCTGCTTGCCAATGAATAAGTTACTCGCCCTTCTGACAGGAACCATCCTCACTTTGGTGATCATGATGATCATCAACTCTTATCAGATACACTGGGCTGAACTTGACTGGAAGTTACAGAAGGTTTCTTTGCTCGATGCTAAAGTAACCTCTAACCACATGATTGGTAAACTCACTAATCAGCAAAGAATTTTTCACGATGAAATTGATCAAGGGCAATATGATCTAGAAGATCTTAACTTTCAAAAAAATCTTAAACTTTACCGACTCAATGGATCTTTTCGACAAGCAAGAGATTTTGCCGTATTCGATAACTTAAACAAAGCGATCATCAATCTCATTCGCAGATTAACATCAGCTTCTCCTTTGCCTAATGAAAGCGATGTAATTGGCATTCAACTTTTATCTGAAGCTTTTTTGCTCGAAAGTCAATACGACTATGCCAAGGCCATTCGAGTTTACGAGCACATTATCTCTTCGGGAATTCAAGATTCGCGCTTGCTTTCTACTGCATTCTTACATCGAGGATTTTGTTATTCGATGCTCAATGAAAATGATAAAGCCGAATACCTCTATAAAACAGTGATTGAAAATGAACATGATAATGATCTCGGTTTTACAGCATCTTTATTACTTCAATATCAACAAACTATTGCGAAAGAAAGAGAGAGTCTTTTGCATACAAATACTGATATTATATCAAGGGCCAAGAAGCTGGTTCAAATTC
>JBNKYI010000105.1:0-7785 GCA_050300815.1 Fibrobacterales bacterium | reverse complement strand
AAGCTCTCGTTTTACTTTCCCTGCCCGTTTTCGCGCAAATCACAACCTCAGAAGTGGTTAATTTACCTATAGAATCCGCTTGGGGAGGTGGCGCCACCCAAGGCTCTATTCTTATTGGACGAACCTATAATGCTGGCGAAGGGCCCGGTATATGGATTGTGGCTGATGGGGGCTACCGCCTTTTTTTAAACGGAGAATTACTCGCCGAAGACAACCAGGCGGGTCGAGTGCGCTTTATACCCATGACCTTTTTGCCTGGCAAGAACTCTCTTTCGGTCGTCGGCGTTAACGGGGCTGGCGCTCCGGGAGTTATGGTGCAGGTTGACGAACTTGATCGCACCCTCGTGAGCAATGGCGCTTGGAAGGTCTCGACTTCGGTCTCTGACAATTCTTGGCAATACAATACCTATGACGATGGATCATGGGCATGGGCCACATCAAGCGGTTCTACTGCCAATCTGCCCAGTGGAGGCGCACTGAGCGGCTGGGCTTCGAATTCAAACGCCCAATGGATTTGGAGCGCAAATTCCTCAGATTCTCAAGCAATTTTGCGCTACACCTTTGAGATCAAAGCCGAAGGCTTTGGAGAGGCCACCACCGGAGGACAAGGCGGCTCAGTGGTCATCGCGGACACTTGGTCTAAAGTTCAGTCGGCTTTGCAAAGTAATGACCCAGCAATCATTCTTATTCCCGAAGGCACTTATGATTTTAGAGAAATGAAAAATGCAGTGACTGATGCCACTGCGAGGGGTTATACATGGTGTAAACACCAGTGCAATAGTGGCGATGTTAACAGCAATAACATTCACTATCGCGTTGCCTTTGAAGCGAATAGTTGTGCATCGCTGGGCGATGGCTCAGTTCAAGTAGCCGAGAATGAAAACCTAATGAGTTGGAATCGTTGGATCACAACAAAGGGCAACAAGAGTCTTATCGGCATGGGCCGCGGCGCCAACCTGCGAGGAGCCTCTTTTGCTATGCGCACCTACGAAGGCGGAAAAAACCAAATTTATCGCAATCTTGCCCTATACGATGTTAATCCCCATTTAGTTGAAGGTGGAGACGGACTCTCTGTGAGTGGAAGTTCTGCCTCTCCCACTCAAAACTTGTGGGCCGATCACATTTCATATAAATGGATTAGTGATGGAATGGACATTGAATATCTGCAAGGTGGCACGATCTCTTATCTTGATTTTGACGGAGCCAATGAGTTCAATTGCTGGGCCAACGATCCTTATATGCACCTCGCTCAAGACTTAAGCGTGACCTATGCAAACACTTACTGGCATAATACATACGGACGCGTTCCCAAAGTTGACGCTAGCACTCAATCTTCAAAAGTTCACATCTATAACAGCTATGTCGATTACAATTATTTCTTTATCCTAGGCGCTCAAGGATCAAGTAATTCGGTGACATCAGAAGTTCTTTATGAAAACAATTTCATAAATTCGGCCGGGGGCCGATTCACTGACAAACACGACTACGGCTATATCAAATGGATAAACAATACGACAACAAATAGTTCGGCAAAGTTTTACACAAACGGCTCGGCAAGCACCACCGCCCCTAATGACAATGTTTTTACACCGTCATACAGCTATGTAAAACGAGACCTCAACACCCTTAATACCGAAATCCCTAAATATGCAGGAGTAGGAGGCCCTTGGGGAGCGATGCCTTCTTATAACCAAGCCTTTGGACAAAGCAATAAAGCACCCACCGTATCTTTGACTTCACCTACAGGCAGTGAAAATCTCACTTCTCCGGCATCGATTACCCTAAGCGCTACTGCCAGCGACAGCAACGGGTCGATCGCTCAAGTCGACTTCTACATAGGCAATCAACTCGTTGGCACCGATAATACCTCTCCCTATTCTTTAAACGTCAGTGACATCCCACAGGGAACTTATAGCGTCGTCGCTGTCGCTCAAGACAACCAAGGTTTAAAAACGATGTCTGCTTATCAAGTATTCAGTGTTCAAGCAGCCTCCAATACCGCCCCAACCATTACGTCTCCTTCTACTTTTGAAATGAATGAAAATGACGCGGGCAAATTTATCACCAAGGTAACCGCAACCGACTCTGAAGGCGGGGCTTTAACTTGCTCAATCACCGGGGGAGACGATCAACAGTGGTTTATTATCGGGGGAAGCAGTTGCAACTTGTACTTCACTCGAGTTCTCGATTTTGAAACTCCACGCGACAAAGATTTGAATAACGTTTATAAAGTCAGAATTCAAGTTGCAGATACGGGCTCGCTAACTGCAACTCAAAATGTGATTGTCAACTTAAATAACATAAATGAACCTCCCATCTTTATAACAGGAGATTCTCTGAACATTGATGAAAATCAAACAGAAATCACTTCTATCGAGGTGAATGACCCCGAAAACTCTGCAATACAGTTTGCGATAGGCACCGGCAGTGACAGCGATTTTTTCACCATTGATTCAGCAAGTGGGCTTCTTCGATTTAAAAACCCTCCAGACTATGAAAATCCCTTAGACGCAGGGGCAAATAATATCTATTGGGTTTACATTTTAGCCACCGATGGTCAAAATGAAATTCAGCAAAAGACCGCCGTACACGTGCAAAATGTTGTCGGAGATGATGTCACGTCCATTTCTTCTGCAAAAACCCCATTCTCTAAAGACTCCGTTTATCGAGTGAAGGTCTTTGACCTTAGAGGGCATTTCATCGCAGAGAATTCCAACGGCCTCTGGACTCAAAGGGGGATTTGGATTCTCATCGCTTACGACAAAGAGGGAAAGGCCATAGGCCAGTGGAAAATGACTATTCCTTAGTTTTTTAAGCACTCCTCGTTCCACTTTAAACAAAGTTCCCAAACTGGCCTAGTTGATTCCCTGTTTGAATTTAGAAGCTCATATCGAGTCAGATGAATCCCCTACCTATGCCCGTGAACTCGCACAGGCATTGAACAAAACGCTGGACAAGAGAAATGAATTTTTGCAAGAGCAGCTTGTTGTTGGTCAAGATTCAACCTAAGGTTTTTAGCAACAATTGATTAGGCCAGTTTGCAAAGCCTTTGAAGTGGCAATCTACAATAATGAACCCAACCC
This sequence comes from Fibrobacterales bacterium, assembly GCA_050300815.1. Lineage (GTDB taxonomy): Bacteria > Fibrobacterota > Fibrobacteria > Fibrobacterales > CAWVXU01 > JBNKYI01. Next base: position 4,702 of record JBNKYI010000105.1, on the reverse strand, counting down.
TCCCCTTCTCCGTCTCAAAAGCACGAAAGAGATTGAGCAATGTTTCAAGATCAAATCAGGCTTATTTCTTTTGCAATCCTAAAAATCCCTGCATCTGGATAAAAGCAGAAACCCTGCATCCTTCTTCTTCGCACGTCTCATAAAATAACATTTTTACATTTTTGAAATATTAAGTGGCACATTCTACGACATTGGTCACACTTTTACAAAAAGGAATGTTAATTCTATGGTAAAATGCGCTTTCTACGCGAAAACTTAAATGGCACGGTTATTGATTGTAGGGTGTTCAGTCACTCACACCAAATACAAGGAGTAACGTATTGTGAAAAAATACACTTTTATTCTCACCGTTTTGTTCCTTACCCTGCTCGTACCAGGGGGAGCATTCGCTGAAGATTCCGCTGCAGAAACGATTGAAACCGTAGCTGCCGCTCCAGCACCGGCAGTTGAAATGAAAATGGAAGAGCCCACCCCAGTCACCGCAGAAAAGGTTGTCGCCGAAACTGCAGATGACGGAGCGGTAACTTCTCAGGCTGACAAGAACAAATTGTTCAGCGATTCTTTAACAGCCATATGGCTACTACTTTCGGGGGCACTGGTTTTCTTTATGCAAGCCGGCTTTGCGATGGTAGAAACTGGATTAACCCGAGCTAAAAATGCCGGTAACATCATCATGAAAAACCTTATGGACTTCGGTCTAGGTTCAGTGGCCTTCTTCCTCGTGGGATGGGCATTGATGTACGGCACAAGCCCAAGTGGGGATGGCGCGGGCAGTTTCTTCGGTTTTACTGATTTTCTCTTGAAAGATTCAAACGACACCATGAGTTGGTTCTTTCAAGTGGTTTTCTGTGCAACCGCCGCAACTATCGTGTCTGGTGCCATGGCTGAACGCACTAAATTCACCAGCTATTTAGTGTTCAGCTTTGTCATTTCTGGACTCATCTACCCTATCTCAGGGCACTGGATCTGGGGCGGAGGCTGGCTCTCTGAAATGGGCTTTCACGATTTTGCAGGTTCTACAGTTGTTCACTCAGCGGGCGGTTGGGCCGCACTCGTGGGAGCAATAATGCTCGGACCTCGAATTGGGAAATATGTAAAGGTGAATGGAAAGTTAGTCTCTCGTCCTATTTTGGGTCACAACATGCCTCTTGCCGCCTTGGGTGTTTTTATCCTCTGGTTCGGCTGGTATGGATTTAACTGTGGATCAACCCTTTCGGGCACAGACTTGTCTATGACTCACGTTGCGGTAACCACAACACTTGCTGCAGCTGCAGGCTCTATTCTCGCCATGATCACCTCTTGGGTTCTGTTCAAAAAGCCAGATCCTTCAATGTCGCTCAACGGTGCGTTAGCCGGTCTCGTAGGGATCACTGCTCCTACCGCAGTTGTCTCTCCTGTTTCTGCTTTGATCATCGGAGCCGTTGCCGGTATCCTCGTGGTTGTCTCTGTTGAGTTTATTGATAAGAAACTTCATATTGACGACCCTGTAGGTGCAGTTTCAGTGCATGGGATCTGCGGTGCGTGGGGAACCTTGGCCGTCGGTATCTTTGGCAACCTCGAAACCTTGGGCCATACCCGTATGGAACAGATTATGATTCAAGTTTACGGCATTCTCGCTGTATTTGCTTGGGTGATCGTCACCTCTTTTATCTTGTTCTTCGTTCTGAAAAAAGTTATGGGACTTCGCGTTACTGAAAAAGAAGAATTGCAAGGTCTTGATATTTGTGAACACGGCAGTGAATCTTACAGTGGATTCCAAATTTTCTCAGAGATGTAAGAAAGAGGGATAACTATCATGAAATTGATTATAGCATACATTCAACCTGAAAAATTAAAAGCCGTTAAACAAGAGCTTTATAAAGCAGACATCCGTAAAATGTCTGTCACTAACGCTCTCGGTTGCGGGCAACAAGAAGGTTACACCGAAACTTATCGCGGTGTATCTGACGAAGTCAACCTGTTAAAAAAAGTAAGAATTGAAATTGCGGTTTCTGCGGCCTTTGTCGACAAAACCATAAGCACCATCATCAAGGCCGCCAAGACAGGCGAGATTGGCGATGGCAAAATTTTTGTTCTTCCTGTTGAACAGGTGATCAGAATACGGACTGAAGAAGAAGGTGAAACAGCAATAGGCTAATCCCCTTATTCACAATCCTGTCGTAAAAGAAGGGCTTCGCAAGAAGTCCTTCTTTATTTGTATTTGTAGATAAGTATTGAATGAGGCAACAACAGTCCTTCGCTATAGATATAAATTCAAGAGATTAACCCAAAAAGAACAACTGCACACCAGGGCAGTACTTTTTATATTTAGAGAGAAATAAAACCTCGTGCCAATGGCCTTTTTTCTCTTGTCACACGCAAACTACCTACCCTTTCGACCAAAGGAATACGTTCTTATGCCACGCAAGCCCAATCTTTTATATAGGGTACATGAAATATTAAAAGATCGCTCAGTCAATTATCCCATTTCTAAAGCTGAACTGGCTCAACTCATTTCATGCCCCCTCCGCTCACTCGAACGCCCCTTAAAAACCCTCAAAGAGCAATACGGGGCCCCTCTCGCTTTTACCAAAAAAGATCCAAGTGGCTACTACTATCAAGACGGAGAAGACTTTGATCTGCCCGGAGTGTGGTTTAACAAAGAAGAACTCGCCTCGCTTGTTTGCATCCGCCAAATCATTAAAGATTTCCCTCAAGGGGCTGCATCAAAAACGCTTGATCAATTTTGGAAGCGAATTGAAAAAGTTTCTTTTGAAGAAGGACAACTTCCCGAAAATCTATGGACCAATAAACTCCGAGTGATTCCCATCGCCGGCAGAGAGATACCCGATTTGGTTTTTCGTTTTGTGGTTGAAGCATTGGCCCATGGCAAGCGATGTCGTATTCATTATAAAGCTTTGGGCAAACCCCTGAGCGAACGAGAAATATCTCCGCTGCAATTGGTTCGTTATAAAGACAATTGGTATCTCGATTCGTGGTGCCACGAACGAAATGAATTTAGAGAATTTGCCCTGAGTCGAATCAAACAAATTGATATTCTTCCTCAAAAAATCATCAGTAAACCTCAAAAATTGATTGATCAATTTTTCTCTGACGCCTATGGCATCTTCACAGGAACCGCAGACAAAAAAGCCCTTATTAAATTTACGGGGATCGCTGCTGAAGAAATGCAACAACAGGTGTGGCATCCCAAACAAAGGATCATTCGTGCAGATGAAAAAGAACTGCTATTAGAAATTCCCTTTAGCCGAGATACCGAACTTCTTATGGACGTTTTTCGATGGGGGCAACTTGCCGAGATCTTAGAGCCTAACGACTTGAGAATAAAAGCCATCGAAAATCTAAATTCCGCCTTAAAATCTTATTGTCCATAACAGATACGCGCTATCTGCGTATTACCCATTTGCCCACTCTTTTGCTTTGAGCTATGTTGTCAATGTGCTAAAAAAGCATAGGAGAAAGCAATGTCAACTAGGGGAAAGAAGTCGGGGCGAGGTGCTTATTTCTGCATCCGTTACGGACAAATTGCGTTAACGATCATCACGATCATCCACCTTTTTGTTCATGTTATAGAAGAACAGAATACGCACCTAAATCAAACGCCAGAGCCCGTAAGGGCTCTGGCATCCTTTGTCGAAAAACACATTCAACTCAATAAGGATTCTATGGCTAATTCAAATCACCCTTTAGTAAAACTCGCAGGATTGATTTCAAATCAAAATCCAAATGTCATTAAAGAAATTGATCTTTTCTTAGAAGATCCCCAAAGCTATCTAAAGCCTTTAGAGCTTTGCTACGAAGATGAATCTACCATCTATGGTCTCATCAAGTCTCTCTTCGACAATGATCTAGTGCTCCACATCGACTGGAAAGAACGCTCTTCTGACGTTTTAGAGTTACTGAATAAATTTTCGGGATATCAACTCGAAAAACACGCCGAATATGCCACTTTATTAAAAGACTATCAAGAATCTCCCTATGGAATTGTTCAATATTTAGATTATCGAGACTCCACCTTTTCTTTACACGAATTGGTCTGGGAGTGTGGTTTTCGATTGCTTAATATTTGCACAAAATCAGATGCTTACTTTCTAATCCTTATCAAACATCATCAAGTTGAAATTGCTAAAGAATTGGCTCATGAATGCGAAATTTCACTTCGCTATATCAATTCTATCGCTGACCTTAGCGCTCCAGAAGTTCAACTTTCTAAACTCAAATATCAACTCAAAAAAAATCCCCGGTCCGTTTTATTACACAATCTTGCCGCTCATCATTTTGCCAATAGAATTAAAGAACCAAGAAATTTCGATTCCGATGATCATTCCTATGATTATCTGACTTTTCAAAAAATCTACGACAATCTTTTACTTGCTATTGAAGAACAAAAAAAGGCCATTGAATGCGCGACAGATAAAGACTTTCATCAATGGGTTTTAAAAGGCTTTGAAAAAAAAGCGGATGACATCTGGAGAAAATATATCGATAGCTTGCTCCAATGGTTTCCGACAAGAAGAAAAGGATTTCAAAAAGTAATTGAAAAATATCATCACCATCCCGACTTATATCTCGTCTATGCCCTAAGCTACAATGGCCCTAGTTATATTCAATTCATTCAAGAACAAATCGAAAGATTTCCTGATCGAAAAGACCTATGGGGAGTTCTTTGTCTAATTGATAGTCGCTTCTATTACGAAAAATA
>JBNKYI010000104.1:0-7809 GCA_050300815.1 Fibrobacterales bacterium | reverse complement strand
CATGAAAGAACTCAAGGCCCGTTTACTCGATGCCGCAATTGCTGAAAAGCAAAGCAAAGAGGCTGCCAATCGCAAAGCTCAAGTGGGAACAGGAGACCGATCGGGAAAAATTCGCACCTATAATTACCCCCAAGGTCGCGTAACAGATCACCGCATCAATCTAACCTTATACAAACTCGACGCAATCATCAACGGAGACTTGCAAGAATTGATTGACGCCTTGCAAATGGCCGATGCTCAAGAAAAGCTCGCCGCAATGGAGTCTTAGTGGCTACCCTTTTAGAGATCCTCAATAAATCAACCGATTTTCTCACTCAAAAAGGCATTTGCGACGCGCGTTTTGAAGCCGAGATGTTAATCTCTTTTGGATTAGGGATTCAACGACTTGAAATTTATTTGCAATTTGATCGACCTTTAGCAGAAGATGAAATTGTTCGACTGCGCGAGCTTATCGCCCAAAGAGGAAAAAGAATTCCTCTGCAACATTTGCTTGGTCAAGTCGGATTCAGACATATTGAACTCAAGACAGATTCTCGAGCGCTAATTCCCCGACCCGACACCGAATGCATTGTCGACGTCGCCCATGAGCAACTCAAAACGCGCTTAGAAAGTGACTCTTTAAGCATTCTCGAAATCGGAGTGGGAACAGGAGCCATCCTTCTCAGTATTGCCCACGAGTGGAGCAATGCTCAATGCACAGGTGTAGATATTAGCCCCCAAGCTCTCGAGCTTTCAAAAGAAAACGCTCAACTCAATCAGATCGAAAAAATCAACTGGTTAGAGTCTGATTTGTTTGAAAATGTTTTGGGAAAGTTTGATCTTATCATTTCAAATCCGCCGTATATTCCCTCTAGTGATCTCGCTCATCTCGAGCCCGAAGTCAGCACTCACGATCCTCAAATCGCTCTTGATGGCGGTCGAGATGGCTTTGATGTCATTCGTCGTATTCTCTTAGAGTGCGAAACGTTTTTGAAACAAGACGGTTTCGTCATTTTAGAAGTGGGATATGATCAATGGAAAGTTTTGCCTTCGTTAGAGTGTGGAGGCGGATTACAGTGGATCGGCCATGGTCAAGACTTTAATGGAATTCCACGCTTTGGCATTTGGAAAAATAACGAACAAAACGTCAAGTAGAGAGTTTCGCAAACAAGAGGTAAAGCCTCTCGCTTCATACAAAATTCTTACCGCTCATATTTTTGATAACCCCTCATTTCTATTTTTGTATCATGGGTACATCAATTTTTCCGTAGAATAGATTTATCTTATTTCAAAATGATTCTAAAAACTCACCTAATGATAAGGCTCCTTTAGTGCACTTTTTAGACCTAAACAAACGAAAAGTATCTGCCTTGACTCTCTGCCTAACACTGTGGTTTGTATCTTGTGAAAATGCGATTCCCATCGCATCAAGCCATAACTCAAAGGGAAATTCATCGCAAATTCACGAAACTCAAAGCGTGTCTTGCACTCAGTGTCACGAATATCTCATCGACAGCGGGCAACACCGATATCATTTGGTCAGCAAAAGTGACGAAGGTGTTAACGCCTATATCACTTGTGCCGATTGCCATTTTGGTTCCATTCAAACCCTGCCCTTAGACACCAATACATCACATCCCCACTATATCCCCAAAATCAAGCCTTCTCTTTCTGTAGAAAAAATGACAGGAGCAGATGTCGTCGATCTAATAACGTTGGTTCAATTCATGGATCGCTTTCAAGGCAAGTACGGAAGGCAAACTCCCGAGCTCTTCACAAGCGCAGACCATCTCAACGGAAGAGTTGACGTCTCTTTCGCTCCCAATGCTCTAAGAGTTAGCGACTCTCTCAATTGGAATCCCGCCAAACAGGGATGTTCTATGATCTCTTGTCACGAAAAATCCAGTCGAGTTTATTTATGGAATTAAAACATCTTAAATTGCCGCTCATCGCTCTGCTCTGCTTAGCGATCATGGGTCTATCTTCTTGTGCCAATGTGCCTCAAATGCAACGAGAAACCCTAAGCGATCCCCTAATGCAAGTTGCCCCCAAAGGGCCAGAAGGCAAACTTCAAGCCGAAAACTTTCCACGACGCGAAGGAGCTACCGGCGGAAGCTCAGGCGCTGGTGGAGGTTGTGGATGCTAATTCGTAAAAGAACCTTGTCTCTTATTTTTCTTTTCACGGCCTTTGCTTTTTGCAGTGACGATGCGAGTTATGTTGAGATCTTTGTCGATCATTTCGGAGATGCCAACAAAACCCACAGCGAAACGGCGGGTTTCACTTGGAAACAACAGTGGAACGAAACCATCAATACCACTTGGGAGCACTCTTTTGACGCCGTGTCAGGAGCCACTCGCACACTGGGTAAAAATGTTGACGGAAGCTCAGGTGCTACCTTTGGCAAACCGCAATACCCTTCTGAAACTCCTGAGATCATCAATTCTCTTGAGCAAATGTGGTATGGTATCAACGGGGCATCAGGAGCGACGACTGATGAGATAAGGGTCGCCGAAGGCGTTCGCCTCAACTACGACAACAGAGGTCGGGTTGCCGGAGTCGGCTTTAATCTCAGCGAAGAGCGAGACTACAGCTCTTATTCATTCAACGCCAACGTCGCTTGGGATTTTTTTGATCGCAATTTTACTGTGGGGATCTCTCACGCTCAGTTTTTTGACGACTTTCACCCTCTTGATGCCTTTACCGTCAAAGAAGAAGGCAAAAAGCGAATCGCAAACACTTCGTTAGATCTTACCCAAGTCTTAACCCCCACTTCTTTGATTAGCGGAAATTTAAGCTACACGTATTCTTGGGGATACTTGGGGCATCCTTACACTCCTGTAACCACTCAAGCAGGAACTCTCCTCGACGAAAATCTACCCCGCACAAAAAGCGCCATGAGTCTTTATTCTCAATGGGTGCAGGGTTATGACCTTTGGGATCAACTCGCCGTCACTCGTTTAAACTATCGATTTTATTCCGATTCGTGGGGGCTAGTGGCTCACACCACCGAGGTTCAATTTAGCCGCTATTTAAGCGACTGGATTTCGACCCGGATTCGGTGTCGCTATCACTGGCAAAGCAACAGCAGCTACGCCTCGACCCAATTCAGCGAAGACGACGTCTATCGCACAGCAGATATCAGACTTTATCATTTTAACTCCATCTTAGGTGGTATTCAATTTGCCGGACTCTTTCCTGTCGAATGGGAATCAAAAAACTGGTTGCCCGATGAATGGGAAATCAAATGGGACCATTTGTGGAGGGATACCCAAGGCGATTATAAACTTTATCAAATCTATTCACCTGACGAATACTATTCTCAAAATGAATTTATGGCATCAATCAAATTTTTATTCTAGGAGGCAGAATGAAACATTGGATTAAAGGACTGAGCATTGTACTCTTCTTCACATTGCTCGCACACAGTCAAGAACAACTCCCCCCCTTTAGTTTTCCAGACTTTGAGGGCAACACTCACAGCTCTGAAGAATTTAAAGGAAAGCCCGTTTTGATTGACATGTGGGCTACTTGGTGCGTCACTTGCGCCAAATCCATTCCTCTTATCAAAAAAATCGAAGAAGAATTTGGCCCCAAGGGTTTGCAAGTTATTGGAGTCTCTATTGATTCGAAAAAAGGCCGAAACACCACAAAGTTCATTCAAAAATATCAAATGAACTACCTTCTGCTTTGGGATAAAGACAATACTCTTTCTCAACCTCTTCAATTTGAAGCCATTCCCAGTTTTTTTCTTTTTGATGCCGAAGGCAAACTTCTCTTTGCCATGAGAGGATACGATGAAGCTGCTGAGAAAGAATTGCTAACCGTACTCAAATCTCTTTTCAAAGGCTAATCTGTGCCCACTCTCTTTCTGATCCCCCTGATTTTTCAATTAAGTCTACAACCTGCACAGGTATTGCACTTAGAAACTCAAACGCCCTATGCAAAGCTCACCATTCAGGCTATTGGGGATCAAACTCTCATTCATAAACACCTAGATAACCTTCCTCAGTGGATCGAACAATTCACATCAACATATTCTTACGATGGAAAGCTGGATTCTCTTCTTTATCACGCTAAAGCGGGGAGTCGATTCCATCTCGACACGTTAAGCACTCAACTTCTTCAATTCGGCCTAGACTCTTATCAACGCACTTCAGGGGATATTGACGTAGGCATAGGCAATCTTCTCAAGGCCTGGCAAATCGGCTGGAATCAACATTCTGCCGTTCCCGATTCAAGCACATTAAAGAGACTTGTTGAAGAGCTCAAAACATTTCCTTACACCATTGATTCTTCGAGAACCCTAACCGTTCTTAGAGAGCAAAGACACATCGCCATGGGATCTTATCTCGAAGGACAAATCCTCCTCGAAATCAAAAAGCGACTCGAGCAGGCAAATTCAAAAAATTTTCTAGTCGACTACGGTAGCGATTTCACCTTTTCTGGCTCAAAAGAAGGAACCCCGTGGAAGTTGGGAATAAAGCGCCCTGATCATCCCGATTCATTACTTGCCGTTGTCGAGATCAATTCTAAACGCTTTAGTGGGTTGAGCACTTCAGGGTCTTATGAGCAAACCTTCACCGACTCTACCGGCAAGAGACATCATCATATCTTTGATCCTAAAACAGGACAATCTTCTGAGGGAAATTTAAGCATCACTGTACTATCCGACAATCCTCTGCTCAATGACATGCTCGACACTTGGTTTATGATGCTCTCTGTTAAGCAAATCAAAAACGTCATTGAAGAATACAAAGGGCGCGTAGAAGCCATCGTCATCACAGACAAAAATGACGTCTGGATATCTCAGGGTTTACAAAACGAAGTTACACTTTTGCCTTCACCCTATCATCGAATTCACGAATAACGTTAAGAGGGACATATGAGACCCATAACTCATCTAAAAGCTCGGATTCATCAATCAAAACACCTCGCATGGTTTCTGTGTAGCGCTTTCTTACTAATGGGTACCTACGCATTTGCGCAAACCGAAACAAAAGAAGTGCTTACTTTAGGTGGTGCTTCTTTCACATCAGACACCTTACAGGTTTCTCTAATTATTGATTCCAACTATCATGTGATCGCCAACGAACCTGGCGATGAGTTTCTCATTCCTTTTGAAGCCGAGCTCATCTGTGACACCGATACCCTAACTCCCATCTATCCTAAGGCCAAGAGTGTTCATATTCCCGAGCTGGGAATTAATGCCAACTGGTTTACAGAGTCGATTCCCCTTAAATTCACAGGCTGCAACTCAAAGGCCCCAATCCTCAACGTTTACTACCAGGCGTGTACAGAAAAAACCTGCCTGCCTCCTAAAGAGGTGAGTTTCAAAGACTTTTTGAGTCGTGATTCCCACCCCCTATCTGCATCTCTAAAAAGCGCGCCCGCTCCAAAGGCCACGCCAATAAAAGCTTCTGCCTTTTTACTTTTGCTTTTTCTCGCCTTTGTGGGCGGACTCATATTAAACTTCATGCCTTGTGTTTTACCGGTAATCAGTCTTAAAGTTTTCAGTCTCATTAAAGAAACGGGTGACAGCAAAAGACACAATATTCTATCGGGCGTCAGCTTCGCCTTGGGAATATTAGTCAGCTTTTGGAGTATTTCAGCCATCTTGATCACCATGCAGTTTTTCGGACACAAGGCGGGTTGGGGATTTCAATTTACCTATCCGGGATTTGTCTTCTTTATTTTTCTTGTGGTCTTGATCTTCGGCCTCAACCTCTTGGGATTGTTTGAAATCAGTCTAAGTTATAAAACCACTACCGCCTTAGATTCTAAAGGACAACAAAGCGGCTATGCCGGCTCTTTCTTTAAGGGTGTATTCATGACCCTGCTGAGTACTCCTTGCTCTGCTCCTTTTTTAGGAACTTCTATGGGATATGCTCTAAGTCAACCTCCTGTGGTTTTAGTTCTCTTCTTTACCGCAGCAGGGCTTGGACTCGCTTTTCCCTTCTTGCTACTCAGTTTTTTTCCTCAGTGGGTCAAATACCTGCCCCGGCCTGGCGCTTGGATGAACCGCCTCAAAGAGGTCATGGGCTTCATCCTGCTAGTCACTGGAGTCTGGTTGCTCAGCATCATTGCCGCTCAAAAAGGAAATGATATTGCCTTCAATATTCTGCAGTGGAGCCTTATTCTTTCGCTATTGCTTTGGGTATGGCATCATTGGGGCGAGGGCTTACAGCATTCAATGGCTCGAAAAGCCAAAGTCAGTCTCTTTATTTTGATTGCCGCACTCTCTTCTGGATATCTACTCGTTGCCCCCCTATTCAATGAGAATGTGAAAAATGAGTCTCACTTGCAATTCACTAAAGAATCTGTTAATCAATTGACCTCAGCGGGTCACTGGGTCTTTGTAGATTACACCGCCGAGTGGTGTCTAAGTTGTAAAGTCAATGAAAAGAGCACGATTAACAATGCAGAAGTGCAAGAGTATTTTAAGAGAGAAAAGCCTTTATTTATGAAAGGCGACTACACCTCAGGCAATCCCGAAATTGATAAAGAACTGAGAAGAGTCGGGCGTGCAGGGGTACCCCTTTATATCCTTTATGGCCCCAACGGGCAAGAGCATGTCTTTCCCGAAATACTCACTCCCGAAATGCTCCTCGAAAAATTTAAAGCCATTCCCTAAAGAATGGCTTTGAGGGCATCTCTAAAAATTCATCCATCTGAAATTTTTAAAGATGCCCTCAATTCAGTTTTCTATACGTGTATCTTAAGCTGTTTATATTTCTCGACCTGAGAAACATGTCTAGTGATCCGAGAAGTTCAAATTCTTCTCGCGCTCTCGTTATTGCAGTATAAATAATCTCATTACTCAATAATTCGTTCGGCTCATCCGAAAGCAAGAGTTGAACTTTTTTCCATTCACTGCCCTGAGCCTTATGTATGGTCATCACAAAAGCCCATTCCCACTGTTGCAAAAGTCGCAAAGGAATAAATTCATATCCCTCTCCTTTGCGAAACCAAGCTCCCCATTCTCCACATTTCATCAAGACTCCCATATCCCCATTATATAAGTTGAGCGAATAATGATTAGAAGAAACAAGAAGAGGAGCTCCCTCTAAATAGCGATCTTCTCTTTCTTTTTTTAACATCTCAACCAATCTTTGATTGAGATAATCACAACCCCATTTTGAATTTCTCAAAAGGGTCAAGACCCTTATAGACTCCCACGACTTGAATAAAACGGACACCCACTGAAAGGATTCATCCTCAAGTTTTAGAATCCATTGATCTTGCACTCTAAGCATAGCGAGAGCTTTTGAAAATGAATCTGAGTAAAGAATCTCTTGGATAGATTCTCTGATCGAATTCAAACAAGCCTCAATTTCTCCCTGATGGTGATGCAGACTTCCTCTAAAATTCAATTCTCTTTGCCCCTGCTGAAAATCTGTTGCAAAATGATGAAACTCTGCATTTGCGCGTTGACTGCCCACAAGGCGACCCAAAAAGAACCCCTCATCTGAAGTTTGTTCAACATAACTGATCAAGTCTCTAAAAAAATCTCCTTTGCCCACTGCAGGAAGCTGCCCCGGATCTCCAATAAACAAGATACGCGTATCTTGTTTTAATGCCGATAACAATGCAAAGGCAAGGTCAATATCAACCATCGATGTTTCATCGACAATGATCCATTTTTTTTTCAATTTAAAATTTCGATTTCTTTTAAACCCTATCTTAGGATGATACTCTAACAACCTGTGAATCGTGAGAAATGCCAACGCCTCGTTATTCTCTTTTTTCTCATGGCTCAAAAGCATCTGAAAACTTTCTTGCAAGCGAGCTACCGCTTTTCCCGTCGGAGCACACACCGCTATTTCTTCAGG
>JBNKYI010000103.1:0-7935 GCA_050300815.1 Fibrobacterales bacterium | reverse complement strand
AATGAACAATCTGTTTTCTTTGCAAATTTCTAAATTGACTCTAAAAATCAGATGAAGGAAATTTCATGAAATTCACAAAAATGCACGGCGCGGGCAATGATTACGTTTACGTCAATTGCTTTGTAGAAAAAGTGAAAAACCCCGTTCAAGCGGCCATCGATGTTTCTCACCGGCACTTTGGTATTGGCGCTGATGGCTTGATTCTCATCAAGCCTACCGACCGAGCTGCCGCCGAAATGGAAATGTATAACGCCGATGGTTCAATGTCTGAAATGTGCGGAAACGGTCTGCGTTGCGTCGCTAAATTTGTTTTTGACCACGCCATTTGCACCGACAAAGAATTTGATTTGCTCACCGGAGCCGGAATTAAAAAAGTTCAAATTCATGCAGATACCAACGGCAAAGCTGAAAAAGTAACTATCGATATGAGTCCCCCAATTTTAAAAGGAACAAAAATCCCTACGACATGGGATCTCGATACAGTCGTTAACCAATCATTAACTGCTGGCGATAAAACTTTTGAAGTAACTTGTGTGTCAATGGGTAATCCTCATTGCGTTATCTATGTTGAAGACGTAAAGAATTTTCCCGTTGAAATTTACGGCCCACTTATCGAAAACCACGAACGCTTTCCTCGTCGGGTCAATGTTGAATTTGTAGAAATCGTTTCTGAAAACGAAGTCATTCAACGCACTTGGGAACGCGGCTCTGGAGAAACTTGGGCCTGCGGAACAGGAGCTTGCGCTGTATGCGTTGCAGGCGTACTCACAGGAAAAACAAATGGGAAAATTCTAAACCATCTTTTAGGCGGTGATCTCGAACTCAGTTATGCTCTTGGCGAATCTGTCATCATGACAGGGCCCGCCGTTGAAGTTTTTTCAGGCGAAATTTAAATCACCATTAACCTACCATTACACAAAACGATTTTTTATGAAAAATCTTTTCGTTGCGTTTCTAATAGCGCTTGTCTTTAATTTATTGAGCTGTTTAGGATCAACGAATTCTGATTCACATGATGAAGACCACCTAAGCTCGAGTAAAGAAACACTCACAAACAGTTCAAGCTCGAGCACCCTTTCTATCAATGCTCCCCCAATCCTATCACTTGAGTTCAAAGACTTTATCACTGATAAAATCATCGAAGAAGAAATCACCCTCTTTGCTCCCAAAAATTTTTCAGACGCTATGTACAATGGCCAACTCAATCAAATTGACAGCATTACATTTAGAAACGGCCTTGTGAACATCGCCCTCAAAAAAGGTGAAAATTTGCTAAGCTCTGGTGAGCATCATATTTATTTACATGTTCGTTCAGACAACTATAACTCACGAGAATTTCGCTTTTTTGTTCCAGACTCTGGCACAACCTTTCACACATTAAGTCTCGTTCACAAACTAGATGATCTACCTCATTTGCAAGAAAATGTGCATCTAAACCCCGTGGATGAACTGGGTAACACGATCAATACAGACACCATCACTATTAAAGATCCAAATAGCCCTACTGCTTATCGACTTTCAAATAGTGCCGTAGGATCTAATTACAACATTTCAGAATTCGCAATATTTCCAAGTCGCCCTTCGGTGTATATTTGGGCCTTATTCGAAAGTGATAGTTCTGCCCACGAGCTTTCAGGTCCTTACCAAAACATCAAAACCTCAACAGTCACTTGGACTAAAATTCCTGAATTGGTCTCACCCGTTATCCCAAAGAGCTCAAACGACCCGACCCGCTACATCCCCCTCATGCACATACGCAGTCTTACTGTTCAGACAGAATCTTCTGATTCAAATTATATACCCCTGCTGATATCGGATACCTCATCTACAGCCTATATGTTCTTACCCGCTCATAAAATGATTATGAACTTAAGCGTCGTACCTGGTGATTTTTTAGACGGCACCACTTGGCTTAATGATTACAAAGCCTCAGTGGTTGATGGAACTCTGCAAAGTGTCTTTTTTGATCTCGCTGCCGCTATTGCCTCTATTTATTTTCCGTATCCATATGAAAATAATTTCTACCGTACACTTCCCACATCTATTTATGCCCCACAAAACTCCTCGCAAATTGTTGACACTTGGGGCATTGATACAAACTTTGTCGGCGTCTTCGGCCATGCGAACACAGGTAGTATTCTCGATCAAACGGTCAGTTTCCAAATCGCTCTTAATAGTTCTGAACAATTCCCATTATTCACCCGCTTCAGCACTTATGGTCAATTGAAATACGTTAATCTCCCTGTTAAAATCAACAATCTGCCCGCATCTCAACAACGTCTTTCATTTACAGTTTTGGCTGCGGGAATCCACACCAGTTATAATCACATCCCAAGTGATACGACTCTCAGTCTACCGGCCACACAAGCCAATATCACATTGCAACTTCCAAGTGGCAACATTACTTATTATGAAGATTTGACTCATGCGACGTCTTTGACTATAGACATTCCAAATTTTGGAACAAATACAGAGAATAATGTAAAAGCAACCGCCAACATTAAATGCGCACAAGGAACAAGCTTTATTTTTGATGAACTCTACAACACCAGTGTACGATATCACTTAGCCAACAGCGACAATCCGTGGCAAATTTCGAGTATGCTCAGTTGGATTCACAGTGGTGGAAAGCTAACGGGCGTTTTATTAGAAATGGACAACATCGTACTGGATCGCGCGTATGACATACAACTTGTTGGGGGTGGAGAAGTTACCCAATTAACTAAAACACTAAACGAGTCAGACAATTCTTTTGATTTTGAAGTCGATGCAAAATTGTGCAAATAGATATTCAATTCATGCAAAACGCCACCGATTGGTGGCGTTTTTTGTTTTAATATCTGCGAAAGGATTCTGTCTTAGATTTTCTCCACAAACTCGAGTACATCCTTTGAGACTTCCAAATCAATCCGCAAATCAATGATGTCTTGTTTCGTGATAACCCGGTCCCTTTCTGTACGAGGTTTTATGTCTTCTTTTTTAATCGTCGGCATAACAGATTCCTTTCCTTCATCTTCTACCTCTAGAGCAGAAGCTTCTTGTTCTTCATCTACTTTAAGTAGCCCTTCAACTTCTCGCATCTCTGCAGACTTGAGATGATCCATCTCGCTTTCGTTCACCTCAAAGGTCTCTCCGTGAAAGTAGAGGTAAGGGGCAGAGCAAGAAACACAACGCATGAGGATCATTTCAGCTTCTTCTTGAATTTTCAATTCCGCTTTGAGCTTGCAGTGCGGACAAATCATATTAAGCGTCTTTTTCATAATGATCTCCTTGTTGAGTTCAGACTCGCTGTTAAGCCTCTAAAAAAAATATACACATAACCCTACCAATGTCGTCAAGGAATATTTTTATAGGGCCTATTATATTTATCGCCCAAAATAAACAACACTTTAAGGTAAGTTTAGGATAAGTTTGTAACGCTTAGCGAGTGCAGAGCTTAGCACAATAGACAAAAAAGGTTATAAAGATGCGTTTTATGCCTTCATCAGGGCTTCGAGAGGCTCGAGATAGACCGAATATTCAATCAGACGTTTCTTACCGTCATCGCCCATCTCTTTTTGATTGAGATAAGTGGTGAATATTAGATCTGAATCCTTCTCTATTTCTTTTTCAAATTCGAGTTGATAGGTAAAATATTCCATGCCTTGCTTAAAGGTGCGACGCGATTTAATCGACCTGAGGGTCGCCTCAAATTCAACGGCGTCAAACTCTACCTTAAAGCGATAAGCCGCTTCGATGTTGATGGTCTTCCACTGTACGGGATATCTAAAAAGCAGATCGACATTCTCTTGCTTGCACTTTTGCGCATAGCTGGTTAGAAACATTTGGTTGTCTCCCTCTTCGATATGGCGAAGCGTAAAAGACATCACGACACTCTCGTCTTTGGCCTTTGACTGAACTTTCGTCAATACGGCCGTAAAAGCTTTATTCTCTCTTAACATAATATCAATCCAATATTTCGTATTCTACCGAGGAGGAATCTTCTTTCCACCCCTTCTTTTTTAAACCTCTGCGCACCCCACCAATAATCGCCTTGCGCACTGGGCGAATTAACAGACAAAAACCCAAAGTGTCTGATAAAAATCCCGGGAAAAGCAACATCAACCCCGCCGCCAAAATCGCGAAGCCTTCCATTAGCTGTTCTTTAGGAACAATTCCCGCACGACTCTGGCTTTGAACTTCTCGTAGCACCTTAAGACCTTCGTGCCTGGCCAAATTAAAACCAATCGTCGCTGTGAGTAAAACCAAAATCAACGTAGGCAAAAATCCCACAAAAGCCATCACCCTTAAAAGAACAACGGCTTCAACGAGGGGAACTAATAAAAAGAGCAAAAACAGAGGCATGACTGCTCCTTTGCCTTAGACTTTTTCAAGCAAACCCGCGCCAAAGGTAAAACCACCGCCAAAGGCGGTTATACCCATTTTTTGGGGAAGTTGACCCGAACGAATAATCTCTTGCAGTGCAATGGGAATTGTATTCGAAGAAGTGTTTCCGTACTTGGCGATATTTGAGTACACCCGATCTTCAGTGAGCCCCATACGAGAGCGAATCGCTTCCATAATGCGTTGATTCGCCTGATGGGGAACCACCATATCCAAAGCGCTAGGCTCAACGTTATAAGCTCTACAGGTCTGTTTGAGAATCTGGCTCATCTTGCGCACACCCTCTTGAAAAACCCGATTGCCATTCATTGTGATGCAACCGTCTCCTCGACTTGCAGGCACCGTCAAATACTTGCCCGGTTCGGCTTTAGCTGAGAGGATAGGACGCTGCACTTGGTAAAGAGCCGAAGCCATTTGGTCTCCTGACAATACCGTAGCCGTCGCCGCATCCGCAAAAAGAATAGCGGTTCCGTAATCTGTATTATCTAACAAAGGCGAGAGCACCTCAACCGTCAACAAGACCACCTTTTTCTCGGGAGTTTGCTGTAAATGATCATAAGCCACTTGCAATCCATAGATATAACCCGCGCAAGCCGCGCTAAAATCCATTGCGGGAATTTCATATTCTTCGCCGCCAACTTCGTAAAGAATTCGACAAGCCAGTGAGGGGGTAATCATCCCCGGAGTGCCCGTAGAAACCAAAAGCATTCCCACGTCAGCTAATGAGAGCGACGCACTCTCAAGCACTTTGCGCAGGGCTTCAGCACCCAAACTGAGGGCCGTCTCTTTGTCATTGACGCGAAAACGATTTTCAATTCCCGTTCCTCGTACAATTTCTTCGGGATCGCGATCTTCTGCAACGTCTTTAAGCACATCGACATTGTTTACTTGCACGCTCGACAGAACCGTTTCGATCGACTCAATTCCCACAAATACTTTTTTGGTCACTTCAGAAGAAGCTTCAGTAGAAGCAACACCAACGAAGGCTTTTTTGTTCAAATCAAAAGGAGGGAGCTTTTCTTGGGTAAGAGGCTTAGCAATTGCCAAACCTTGAGTTTTCACCTTGAGAAGATTAACCCCTACCTTCACTTTTTCTTCTTCGGGAACCAAGATAGACTCTACCACACCGGTGACAGGGCTTAGAAGATCTGCCGACGCTTTGTCTGCTTCGTAAGAGGCGAGATTTTGTCCGTCAGTGATCTCGTCTCCTTCTTTGATCAACCATTCGACAATTGTCACAGATTCATCTGAAGGAGAGGTGCCAATGGCTTCAACATAAGCATAGCCTGACTCAGCCTTTTCTTCTTCTTTATAGTCGACTTCGAGCCCCAAAAGTTCACAGGTGGTATCGAGGATTCGACGAACTGAAGGTAAGATCTCTAATTGATTTCCAAAGTGAAAGGGCACGTAAGTGTCAGGGCGAGCCACACGGCGAACAATCACCCCAGGAACCTCTTCTGCCACCACCGCGATCACTTCTGCACCCACGCCACAACTCATGTTGTCTTCGTGGACAACCACTAGCTTACCTGTTTTGCGAACAGACTCCACAACGGCCTTGTGATCCCAAGGTGAGATCGAACGCAAGTCTATTACATCCGCAGTGAAACCTTCGGGCTCGATGATTTCGGCAACCTTGCGGCAGCGTTCTACACAGTTTCCGTAACCGACAAAAGTAATATCTGTGCCTCGACGGTCAAAGCGAGCCGCGCCAATGACGGCTCTCTGCTTATCCACGTCAACCGAAGTGGTTTGTGTGCGATCGTTCAAACAGCTTTTGGGATAGAAAAATACGGAAGGACGACCCGATTCAAAGGCCGCATTTAAAAGACCTGCCGCATCATAAGCCGTTGACGGCATGTAGACGTCAACTCCAGGAGTGTGGGCCGCAATGGATTCTAGCGTTTGCGCATGAAAAGGCCCTAAACCGGGCTTGTAACCGCCGCAAGTCACCATAAAAATCACAGGGCACTTCCACGAACCATCTGTGCGCCAATGCATCGATCCAATTTCAGAAATCAATTGGTTAAAGGCGATGGGTAAAAAATCTGCAAATTGCAAGAAGGCCACGGGGCGCCCCCCTGCCAAAGCCCGACCCGCTGCTACACCTGCGATAGTTGATTCGGTCAAAGGCGAATTGATCACTCGACCGGGAAATGCAGTGGAAAGACCTCGGGTCAAACCAAAAACATCCCCTTTGGGATCTTCGATATCTTCGCCGTAAAGAGTCACTCTCTCGTCGCTCTTCAGCTGATGTCGCAAAACCTCGCGCATTGCCTCAATCATGGTGTACTTTCCGTCACCATTTCCTAAATACTCATAATCTCCTTGAGTCATCGCGGCAGGAAGCTCTGCCTTGGCACCCATTTCGGCCACGGGATCTGCCGAAGCCCTTGATGCCTCGGCCTGTTGCCTGACGCTCTGGCGAATCTCGTTTTCGAGTGCATCGAGCTCAGCTTCAGCAACACCCTCGGCACTCAACCACTGCCGAAGAGCCGCATTCGGATCGCCCTTTGCGACCGCAGCACTGATGTCGTCGGCATCGCGATACAATTTCTGATCGTCAGCATTGGTATGATTTGAAAGTCTCTCGCCTTCCATCAACAATATCGCTGGGCCTTTGCCCGCGCGAATCGACTTTACCGCCTTGCCAAACTCGCGGTCAGCTGCAAAGACATCGACCGCTGAAAATCGCTGAATCGACACTCCATAAAAAGACTCTTGGGGGCCCGCTGGCGTTTCGAAAAAGGTCATACCCTTCGTTTTCGTCGAAATCGCATAACGGTTGTTTTCAACGAGGAAAAGTACGGGCAATTCCCAACGTACCGCCTCGGCAATTGCCTCGAGAACTTCACCTTCTTGGGTGGTTCCTTCGCCCATGGCACAAAGCACTAAACCCGAACTTTTGCGCAACTTTAGCTCGGCAGCCACCCCAGCGGCTTGCAAGGCGTTATTTCCCACTGGGCCAACCAGCGAGAGAACTTTTCGGGCGGCGTCGCTCAAATGAGCGCTCATTTGACGACCGCGGCTGTGCCCGGCGTCTTTGGCAAAAAGAGAATGAAAAAACATTTCGGGGGCGATTCCCCGAGCCAACATCAGGGCTTTGTCCCGGTAATGGCAATGCAAATAATCTTCAGAAGTTAAGAAATAGTTAAGGGCGGCGACCGCCTCGTGTCCCGCTCCGGAAACATGGAAAAAAGCTTCTCCTCTTCCGGTATATTCATCTTCAAGACGATCAACTTCACGAGCAGTGAACATGTATTTGTAGAGTTCTAGGTATCTCTCTAGTTTTTCTTTACCTTGCAAATCAGAAGGATGAAGGGCTGACATGAAACCTCTCTATTCTTTTAGGCCCTCAAATTTAGCTTATTCGAAACAACATATTCTCGAAAAGATGGGATTAGTTCTCAATATGAAAAAAAAGTTATTGGACTCCAGGCGTTGGCCAAAAGTCCAAGCTTCTTGATTTGTTTTTGTAAATACAGGTAGTTTTTTTATGGCTGTACTTTTCGTGTTGTTTCTCATCGAGTCGTGAGCCAAGTTATGGTTTTC
>JBNKYI010000102.1:0-7974 GCA_050300815.1 Fibrobacterales bacterium | reverse complement strand
GATTAAGTAGCGCTGTGGAGGAATATTCTTATAGGATTTATAGCGCGTCTGACGAATGCCACAGGTTTCGGCCATGTCGGGATCATTGGCAAAATCGTAATAGCGACAGATTTCAGGAAGGTCTGCGAATTGATTTTGAGGGGTATTACTGCCGCAAGATGTTAAGAAGAAGGGAGCGCTAACGAGAGCCAGCATGTAAGAAAAAGAACGTAATTTCATTTGTAGAAAACCTCGATCGTCGGTCATTCTCTTTATCTAATTAATTTTGAATGAATGTCACAGGTTCGGAAAATATTATGAAGATAATCAGTTGGAACGTTAATGGAATTCGCTCAGTGTTGAAAAAAGGGTTTGCAGAATGGTTGCGGGAAAATGATCCAGATATTCTTTGTTTACAAGAAACTCGGGCTCTTGAAGACCAAGTTCCCGAGGAAATATGGAATCCTTCGGGTTACACTTCTTATTGGAATCCCGCAGAAAAAAAAGGCTATTCTGGAGTTTCAATTTGGACGAAAATTAAGCCTGAGCAGGTGATCTACGGTTTAGAAAATGTCGATTATGATCGCGAAGGACGAATTATTCAATTGATTTTTAAAGATTGGGTGTTGATCAACGGTTACTTTCCCAATGGGGGAAACGGACCCGATCGCCTGCAATACAAGATGGAATTTTACGATGTTTTTCTCGAGGTTTCTAATCGGTGGGTAAGCAAAGGTTATAAGGTGATTTCTTGTGGAGATTACAATACTTGTCATAAAGAAATCGATATTGCGCGCCCCAAAGAAAATCGCAAGGTCTCGGGTTTTCTCCCTGAAGAATGTGCATGGATGGACAAGTACGTGGATGAGGGGTATACAGACACGTTTCGCTATTTTTATCCCGAAGCCAAAGAGGAGTATTCGTGGTGGTCAAACCGAGGGGGGGCCCGCGAGCGAAATGTGGGTTGGAGAATAGACTACTTCTTTATTTCTAATAACGGGTTGTCTTGGCTTAAAGGCGCGGGAATTCAACAAAAAGATGAGGGATCAGACCATTGTCCGATTTACTTGTCGATTACTTAAAGGTGCCTAACGATGCCTAAATGCGATTTGTTAATTGATTAAAAATTCAGTTTTAATCGATTCGATCTGATCAATAATCAACAGAGAATATCTCTTACCCCTTCTGGCGAGCGACAGAGGGGGTTTTTCATTTTGGCACAGTAATTGTTTAGAGCTTATCTGTCGGAATTCACCGATGAGTAAATGATAGGAGGCGATATGGCCAATACACAAATTGCAGCAAAAGACAAAACAATAGAAGCGGGTTCGTCTGGCCTGCGAATTTCAGAGGTTCAGGTTTTTCCCCTCAAAGAGGCAGATGGCAAACTCAAGGCTTTTGCTAAAGTGGTTTTAAACGGAGATTTATTGCTGAGCAGTCTGCGCATTTACGACAGCGTAAATGGTCTATTCGTTAGTTTTCCTGCAGATTTAAACCACAAAGGAGAAGATTATCGGCACTATTATTACCCCATATCCAAAGAATTTAAGCAACTGCTGCAAGATACCGTTTTGCGCAAGTACGAATCGATCTTGATTGAGGGGGATTAAGGCACGTGGTCAGTGTAATCCATTCAGCGGCACTTTTGGGCATAGATGCTCTCGAAGTTCAAATCGAAGTGGATTCTACCGACGGCCTACCGGGATTTTCCCTGGTGGGCTTGCCAGACTCGGCGGTGCGAGAATCGAGGGAGCGTATTGGTGCAGCGTTAAAGAACGAAGGCTTTAATTTTGTCAAGCAACGCACGACTATCTCTATGGCCCCTGCCGATTTGCGCAAAGAGGGAGCTGCCTATGATTTGCCATTGGCTTTGGGTCTTCTGTTGGCCAGTGAGCAAGTGATAGGTCCTGAAATGTCGGGTTGGATGGTTATAGGAGAACTCTCTTTGCGCGGGCATCTTAGACCCGTGCGGGGAGCCCTAGCCATTGCGATGATGGCTAGGGCTAGAGGTTATCACAGTTTGCTCTTGCCAAGAGAAAATGCCGCCGAAGTTGAGGTTTTACAAGGGATAGAAATTCACGTCGCTTCTCGACTGAATGAGGTTTTAGAAATTATCCACGGAAGCAGGGAATACCGGATTGAACCTATTGCAGAGCTTCCCGATGGCTCAGCAGGGCAGCATTTATTAGACTTTGCCGATGTTAAGGGGCAGAGAGGCGCACGGCGCGCAATGGAGGTAGCCGCAGCAGGCGCGCATAATTTTTTGTTGATGGGCTGCCCCGGTGGAGGAAAAAGCATGTGTGCCCGTCGTTTGCCCTCTATTCTTCCTCGCATGAACTTAGAAGAGTGTCTTGACGTCACGCGAATTCACTCAGCGGCAGGATTGTTAAAACATCAGGGGCAACTCATTTCTCAGCGTCCTTTTCGCAGCCCTCATCATACGATATCTAACGCCTCATTAGTGGGTGGGGGAAGTATGCCTAGGCCGGGTGAAGTCAGTTTGGCCCATCACGGGTTGTTGTTTCTCGATGAACTCTTGGAATTTCAAAAACCAGTTCTCGAAACTTTGCGACAGCCGATCGAAGATGGGGTTGTAACGATCAGTCGAACGGCACAGACCTTGACTTTTCCCAGTCGATTTATGCTAGGTGCGGCAATGAATCCGTGTCCGTGTGGTTATGTGGGGCACCGTCAGATTCCCTGTCGTTGCAGTGGCAGTGATATTCAGCGGTACCTCAACCGTCTGTCGGGGCCTTTGCTAGACCGCATTGACATCCACATTGAGGTGCCATCTCTAAGTTATGAAGAAATGGAATCTCAACAAACGGGGGAGCCTTCTTTTAAGATCCGGCAGAGAGTTCAGAGGGCCCGAGAAATTCAGAATATCAGATTTTCTCAACAAGAGGGGGTTCATTGCAATTCTCACATGGGGGCAGATTTGGTTAGAGTTCACTGTGAGCTAGATGAAGGTTCTAGAATGCTTTTAAGAGAGGCTACAGAGCATTTCGGGTTATCGGCTCGGGCTCACGATCGGGTGCTCAAGTTAGCTCGCACCATTGCCGACTTGGCCGAACAAGAAAAAATTCGAGAAGACGATCTTGCAGAGTCATTGCAGTATCGATGTTTAGACCGCTATCGCAGTGAAAAGATCAAAGAACTTCAAAAGAACGTTGTTTTGTAAGATTTAATCTGTATTACAGAAAAAGGAACTTGAATTTTCTTGTAGAAATCCATTAAATTATTCTAGATAATGAAACCTCGGGGATATTTTGGAGAACCTAATGTTTGTAGATGTCAATGCCGCACTTGAAGAATTGGGTCTGGAGTTAGACGATTTTAATGAATTCGTCGGGGATTTGAAGGATTTTTTGAATGATGCACTTCCGAATCTGCGTGAGGCTTGCGAAAGTCAGAATTTTTCTGAGATAGTAAGCCAAGCCCATGCGATCAAGGGAGCCTTGGCAAATCTGAGATTTGTCCATTCTGCAGAAATAGCCAAAACCCTTGAATTTCGGGGTAGAGAATCCAATTCAGACCGCTTAGTGGAATTGATTGGGGAGCTTGAGAATAGCGTTCAGGCGAGTTTTGCTGAAGTTGCGCCCTAAAAGTGCTCTTTTTAGAAGATTGTTAAGCATTTCCCTTGTGTATTAGGGGATTGCCGATCTTGCTCCCTTTACTGGGAGCTTTTTTGTTTTTACCATTGGCTCCATGAAAAATTTACCAACCGTGGTGATTGTCGGCCGTCCCAACGTGGGCAAATCATCTTTATTCAACCGCATTGTGCGCCGCCGGGCCGCTGTGGTTTCTGATCGCGAGGGTGTAACTCGCGACAGACACATGACAAACACCTCCTTTAACGGTGCTCATTTTAGACTCATCGATACCGGTGGATTTCTCGTCGATGAAGAAATCGACGTCATGGCCGAGTCGGTGAGAAAACAAATTCACATGGCCATTGAAGAAGCCGATTTGATTCTATTTATGACGGATGTGCGCGTAGGTATCACCGAAGTGGATCAACACTTTGCGCGAATTATTTTAAAAAGTGAAAAGCCAGCGCTATTGGTAACCAACAAATCAGAAGAAGTTGAAAACCGCCAAGAAGTATTTGAATTTTTGAAGCTCGGCTTAGGGCAGCCCTATACTATTTCTGCCAAAACGGGCTATGGCATGACCTCATTAATGGAAGAGGTTTTGAAAAAAATTCCTCGGGTGAAAAAAAGTTTTGAAGAAAAAGAAGATGAGCATAAGCATCTTCGTCTAGCGATCTTGGGCCGTCCCAATGCGGGGAAATCTACACTGATCAATAAAATTTTAGGTGAAGAACGCATGATCACCAGTGATATTGCGGGAACCACCCGAGACTCTGTGGATTGTGAGCTGACCTATTATAAACAGAAAATCACTCTGACGGATACGGCGGGATTGCGCAAAAAAGCGAGAGTCTCTGACGAGGTGGAATATTTCTCGAATATGCGTTCGATTGAATCGATCAAACGCAGTGACGTTTGCATTGTGATGGTAGATGCCACTCGTGGAGTAGAAGAGCAAGATTATAGAATCATGACTCAGATTCGAGAAAACGACAAAGGATTGATTTTGTTGCTCAACAAATGGGATCTTGTCGAAAAGCACGATAAGACCCTTGATCATCTGCGCAAAGAGTTGATTCGCAAAAATCCCGATTTAGAATTTATTCCTATCGTAACCATTTCGGCTCTTGATGGCCAACGCGTGCATCGTGTGCTTGAAACGGCATTAGCAGTGTATGAACGATTGTTTACGGTTTTGGGCAGAGAAAAGTTGGTCGAAGTTTTTCAAAAAGCAGTGATTGATAATCCCCATCCCGTAAGGCAACTAAAGAGAATAACGATGACACGTTGTTGTCAAACCATCGTTAATCCATTGGTGATCACAGTCGAATGTAAACACGGTGATTTGGTCGATCCTTCGTGGCGTCGCTATTTCTTGAGAAAAATCAGAGACCATTGGGATTTGCAAGGGGTTCCTGTCAAGTTGAACTTTGACCTATCTCTCGATCTTCGCAGTGATGAAGAGTTAGGTGAATTTAGATAAGGAAATATCGTGAATATTGTATTGAGTATGATTATCGCCTATTTGTTTGGCTCTATTCCCACCGCCGTCTGGGTCGCTAAGTGGGGGCATGGAATGGATATCCGCGAACACGGAAGTAAAAATGCAGGCATGACTAATGTGTTGCGTGTATTGGGATGGAAGTCGGCTCTTCCAGTCATTATTGTGGATTTGAGCAAAGGCTTTTTCGCTCCTTATATTGCGCTGCAATTGTCTCCAGAAAGTGGGGACTGGTTGCCTCTAGTGGCGGGAATCATCGCAATTTTGGGGCACAGTTTTACTTGTATGGCGGGTTTTCGCGGCGGTAAAGGGGTGCTTACGGGATTGGGCGTATTTTTGTTTCTCGCTCTTTCTGAAGCCTTATTGGCGTTTGCAATTTGGGCCGTTGTGGTTAAAATGACGCGCTACGTTTCACTGGCTTCAATTGTCGCTTGTTTTGCGCTGGGCTCTGCCTTAACGGTTCACCATTTAGTGTGGCCGGCTTTTGGAACTCAGTCTCTGATGATTGCGGGGTGGGTTGTGGCCGCCTTTGTGATTTTTAAACATAAGAGCAATATTGTTAGATTGATGAATGGCACCGAGAATAGATTTGGAAAAAAGAATGAAAATTAGTGTAGTCGGAGCGGGCAGTTGGGGATTGGCCACTGCAGAAATGCTCAGCAATAAGGGGCACGAAGTCAGTGTCTTTGTTAAAGAAACAAAGGATTACAACACACTGACTTCACAAAGAGAATTGGCCGATAAGTTGCCCGGAATAATTCTTAACGAATCCATACAGTACACTCTCGATTTGCAAACCGCAGTCAAAGATGCTGAAATTATTGTCGTTGCTGTTCCTTCAAAGTTTCTTCGCTTAGCCTCAAGAGATTTGGGAAATGTAACACTGGCTAAAGATGTTATCATTCTCTCTCTCGTCAAGGGAATGGAATTTGAAACCTCGATGCGGATGTCTGAGGTGATTGCCGATGAAGTCAAGTCGTTAGGGGCTGGGCAAATTGCAGTTCTTTCAGGACCTTCGCACGCCGAAGAAGTCGTTCGGGGTATTTTAACTACCGTGGTGATTGCTTCAGATAGTTTGGCTTCTGCTGAAAAATGTCAAGATGTTTTTATGTCGCCCTCTTTTAGGGTTTATGCTTCTGACGATGTGGTTGGTGTAGAAACAGGGGGAGCGCTTAAAAATATTATCGCAGTTGCCGCTGGAATTTTAGATGGTCTAGAACTAGGAGATAATACCATGGGTGCTCTGGTTACCCGAGGAATTACAGAAATAGCTCGTTTTGGCGAGCGTTTTGGCGGAGAGCTCAGAACCTTTATGGGGCTTTCGGGAATTGGAGATTTGGTGACAACCTGTTGTTCTAAACATTCGCGCAATCGTTATGTTGGCGAAGAAATTGCCCGAGGCAGAAGCCTTGATGAGGTGATTGCGGGAATGAGTATGGTGGCCGAAGGGGTTGAAACGGTTAAATCGGTTTGGAAACTCGCCCAGAAAGAGGGAATTGACATGCCTATTACTCAAGCCGTTTACGAAATACTTTATGAAGGCAAGAATGCTAAAGATGCAGCTAGGGATCTCATGGAAAGGGAGCCCAAAGCGGAGCAAAAATAATGCGTTACGGACGCGCCCAACACGATCGCATTTATTTCTCTTCGGGGGATGTGGCGCGGCTGTTGGGAGTACCCCTCTATCAAATAGCCCGTTGGGAAGCTCGTTTCAAAATTACTTCTCGCAAGAATAGAGGGGGGAATAGAGTTTACCTCGAAAAAGAAGTGCAACAGTTTCAACGCATTTCAGAGGGCTTGAACGAGGGAAAGAACACAGAAGAAATCCTTGAAATTCTCAAGTTCGAAGAAAAAGTGGATTCCGCTAGTGCGGCAGATCGTTCTTTCTCATCTACTGACGATTCTGTCGATTCGCAAAAATCTGAGACATTGCAAATAGAACCTAAACGCAAAGAACCTTTTTCGGTGCGCGATCGGCGTCGCATTGCTAAAGGATTACAAGAGGTTTTAAATATATTGAAAAGTTGAAAAAGGTCGATTAAAATCGACCTTTCATTTTTGGATTCTTTTTCATCATTCCCGTCATCTGTTTCATCATCTTTTTCATTTCTTCGAACTGGTTGATGAGTTGATTGACCTTTTGAACGGTGGTTCCTGATCCCTTGGCAATGCGTAATCGTCGAGAACCGTTGAGTATTTTGGGATTGCGGCGTTCTCTGGGGGTCATCGAAGACAAGATCGCTTCGGTATAAACCAACTCTTTGTCATTGACCTTGTCGAGCCCTCCCAACTTGTTCATTCCGGGAATCATTCCCATAATATCCTTAAGAGGACCCAGTTTTTTAATGGTGCGCAGTTGCCCCAAAAAATCATCGAGATCAAACTTGTTGTTGAGCATTTTATGGGTTATGCTTTTGGCTTGTTTTTCGTCGATCACTGATTGGGCTTTTTCAACCAAGCTGACCACGTCACCCATGCCTAAAATGCGACCCGCCATACGGTCGGGGTGAAAAATTTCGAGATCGGCGAGCTTCTCACCAATTCCCACAAAGCGAATAGGAGCGCCCGTTTGTTTGAGAATACTCAGTGCGGCTCCACCGCGAGTGTCACCATCCATTTTAGACAGGCAAACGCCGGTAAAGGATAAACGTTCGTTAAAGGTCGTGGCCACGTTGACGGCTTCTTGGCCGATCATCGCATCGGCGACAAAGAAGATCTCATCGGGCTGAACTTCGGCTTTAACCGCTTCGAGTTCTCTCATTAATTCTTCGTCGATTTGCAATCGACCCGCAGTATCATAAATGATTGTATCAAAACCATTTTCTTTGGCATAGGCTTTGGCATTGCGTACGATCTCAATGGGGTTGCCCAATCCCTCTTCATAAACTTCAACACCTAGTG
>JBNKYI010000101.1:0-8076 GCA_050300815.1 Fibrobacterales bacterium | reverse complement strand
AATATTAACAAGGATTTAGCAGCCGCAAGTTAACTTAAATTCACTATTGAACTGTCTCAAGTTTACGACCACTTTACTTTTTCAAGACGCTTACAAAATAGACAGAATCCACCATTATCCCAGAAGAGTATTTTAAGTCGATCCCTTTTTTTATTTACAAAGACAAAGAAGTCTCCGCTAAGTGAATTTTCACCAAAATGCGAACTCACTAAGTTTGCAAGACCATCATAACTTTTTCGCATATCTGTCGAAGTGCGACAGAGAAATATTTTTGATGTAGAAGAAATGGCTAGCATCTAGAAAGTGTACTGATCAATTTCAACAAATGATTTTCGTTGTAATCCAGAGGCACTTCAATAGAAATCCCGTTGGGTAGTTTAGCTAAGATTTCACATTGGTCAATTTTTGGTTTTAACTCAACAAAAACGGAGTCTTCTTGAGATTCATTTCTGAGTTTTCGAAGCCAGTAGTTATATACGTGTAGTTTGATGCTGTGCTTTTCGCAGAACTGTTTTGCATCAAGACCTAAATCCATTTTCTTTTGATAGATAATCTTGAATTCTTCGATATTCATTTTAAACTCCTTTATTTTAAAAAAGTTTAGAATGACCACTGATTCAAATCACGATGCATTTCGTCGGACGGTTACGAAAGACCCATCTTCACCGTGCATGTATACATCTCCAACTACGGTAATTGTCTTTTCTTTTTGACTTTTACGAGATTTAATTTCATCACTTAGCTTTATGTTAAATTGAAGTTGCGAAGAGTATTCTATATAGGCCTCCGCAAGCTGTCGTCTTAAATTCGCAACATTAAGAATAATGTTCGCTATTTTCAGCGGATTCGACCGCGTTTTATACCTTCTCCGCCAATTCTATCGCATCATTTATTTTTGAGATAATCCACTTATTATCCTCCGTAAAATCCTTTGTTGCATGTATACAATCATCCACCCCTTCGTTCCTAAGAATATATCCCCCTCCACACGAATTTAATGGGTAAAAATTCATTTCCGAAACGCATCTACCAAGACGTCGATTTCCATGACTATCTTTTTAACAAAGGTAATGGAGGTGCGTTATGAAAATAGTGATGATAATACTGACCGTAATGGCCACAATCGTCTTAATGGCGTATGCCGTGTCATATCCCAAGGGTACTTGTAAAAGGTTTGAACTATCGACATCCGACTGCTGCGCTAGAGGTCGAAAATCCACCTTCCCCCTACAACCAACCCTTATCAATAAACTCATCAACCCCATACACCCTAGAATCCAACTTCTGCTCCATCAGTACTTCTAAAATCTGAGAAACCCCAGGCGCATACGCCGAATCACCAAAAACTCGGCTTTCAAGTTTAAGGGTACAACCCCCATCTTCAATTTGAATTTGATGAACCGCATGCCTTGCTAGATGCTCTTCAGAAATATCCAATTTGTTTTTCTGAATTTCTCGATCTCTAATCGAAACAATATCTTTATCAAAAAGTCCGAGGGCATCCGCCATAAATACCGCAGTGCCTGGCGTCGATTTCTTTTGTGCCTGATGAGATTCAACAAAGGAAATATCATAGTCGCGAAACAAGTTTCCCGCCTTGGCGATCATGTTCATAAACTTTAACATCAACACATTAACATTAGGGCACAACACGATAGGAAATTCAGATTCCATTCCTTCAACAGCTGAACCCGTTGAAAGCTCAACTAAAATCGATTGGGTTCTTCGACAATAGGCAAATACATCATCCAACTCTCTACCGGATCCCGCATGAACAACAATAGAGAACTCATTACCCTTGGGTCGTTTTTCCCAGCTAAGAGCGGAATCAAATTTCAGATCGTTTAAAAGTTCTCTGGCTAGCTTTCCCGAACCGACAATTAAAATATTCATGTGACAAATACCCTCTGCAAATAGAAATCTAAAAGTAAATCATTTCAACTACCTTTACCCCAATGAGAATCCTAATAGACGCCGATGCCTGTCCTGTTCCCGTTAAAGAACTTTTGATCAAAACTTCAGAGCGAAGAGGGCTCCCTCTTGTTTTTGTTGCCAACCAATACATGAAGCTACCGCCGTCGTCACTAATCAAATTCGTTCGAGTTGCCGACGGACCTGACATCGCCGATGATCATATTGTTGAAATCGTTGAAGCCAAAGATCTCGTCATCACTGCGGACATCCCATTAGCTGATCGAGTTATCAAAAAAGAAGCCTTTGTGCTCGACCCCAGAGGCGAGCTTTTGACCAAAGCAAATATTGGCCAGCGACTCGCCATGCGCAACTTCATGGAAGATATGCGTAATTACGGAGAGCTTACAGGGGGCCCAAAGGTCTATGGTCCTCGTGAAAAGCAAAAATTTGCTAACCAATTAGATCGACTTTTGACGAGGGAATTGGGGTAAAATTTCTCAATTAGTCTGACACTAATCTGACAGTGCCGGGTTCGTGCCAGATTAGTGTCAGACTAATTTTGCCCCTAAAGTCTCGCATTGACACTCTGTCAATGGAAATCCTGCTACAAATTTGTCGATAAAACTAAAATCCTACTCTTCGGTTGGCTTTTAAAAACTGAGATGAACTCGCAATAATACTTCTTCAATGTCTTTTAATGACAAAACCTCAATTCCACCAGATATCGGCGTAATCCTGTTAAAAGTCTCAAAAAAAATATCGCTGGCACGACTTTTGAATAAAGCAAAAGGTAACCAAGGTGGTTTACCATGATTTTAACGCCAAGAATACAACAGATCAAAGAAGCCGGAATGAGTTCACATGATATCAAATGTGAAACCAAAAGTTTGGCGGGCTCAGTAAGTCAACGCGCTTGTGTATTCTGCGGATCAAGGGTCGTCTTGTATCCCATTTCAGATGCCTTGCACTTAGTTCATGGATCCATCGGCTGCGCCGTCTATACTTGGGATATTCGCGGAGCGCTTTCATCTGGACCTCAACTACACCGCAACAGTTTTTCTACCAACCTACAAGAAAAAGAAGTGGTTTTTGGGGGAGAAAGAAAATTAGACTTGGTTTTAGATGAGTTGATCGACAAATACAAACCCAATGCCGCTTTTGTATACAGCACATGTATTGTAGGGGTTATCGGAGATGACGTCGAAGCGGTCTGTCGCAAGATGTCAACGCTCAAAGGAATTCCTATTCTTCCCGTCCACTCTGAGGGTTTTAAAGGCACTAAAAAAGATGGATATCGCGCAGCTTGTGAGGCTCTTTTAAAGCTAATTGGCACGGGCGACAATCGTGATGAAGAGTCGCCCCACATCCCTACTATTAACATTTTAGGTGATTTCAATCTCGCTGGTGAATTGTGGATTTTAAAAGAATACTATCAAAAAATTGGAATCAAAATTCAGGCGACCTTAACTGGTGATGCTCGAATTTCAGAAATTCGCAACGCCCACAAAGCTCATCTGAATTTGGTGCAATGTTCGGGCTCGATGACTTATTTAGCCAAAGAAATGGAAGAACGATGGGGCATTCCCTACAAAAGAGTCTCTTATTTTGGCATTGAGGATATGTCTGAAGCCCTGTATACAGTTGCCGAATTTTTTGGCGACATGCAGATGATACAGAAAACTTCTGAACTCGTTCGCGAAGAAATAATGAGTGTCTTCGAGAGTATAAAGCCTATGAAAGAGGAATTGCAAGGTAAAAAAGCGGCGATCTACGTGGGGGGGGCATTTAAGGGGATCTCTCTAATCAAAGCACTGCGGTTGTTAGGGATTAAAACAGTGGTTGTAGGCTCTCAAACCGGAAGCCTAGACGATTATCGCATGATGGAAACACTCGCTGATCCTGGAACGGTCATTGTTGATGACACCAATCCCATGGAGTTAAGCGAATTGGTGCAACGCAAAGGTGCAGACATCCTCATTGGCGGAGTAAAAGAAAGACCCATAGCCTACAAATTGGGAATCGCCTTTTGCGATCATAATCACGAACGCAAAGAGGCACTGGCAGGCTATGAAGGCATGGTCAATTTTGCCAAAGAAGTTTATGCAAGCATAAACAGCCCGGTGTGGAAATGGGTGAGAAGTCAAGGGCCTAGAATATGAAATCGATTGAAACGAATCACAGTTTAGACAATGGTTTGATTCATAAATCAGGGGCCATCGTCAACAGTTGCAAATTATGTTCTCCTTTGGGTGCCAGCATGGTTTATAAAGGCATACAAAATTGCATCCCCATGTTACACGGTTCACAAGGATGCGCCACTTATATTCGCAGATACATGATCAGTCATTTCAGAGAACCTATAGATATCGCGTCTTCGAACTTTAGCGAAAGTACCACAATATTCGGGGGGAGAGAACAGTTTTTAATGGCCATTGAAAATGTCAAAAATCAATATCACCCCGACCTAATTGGCATTGCTTCAACTTGCTTAAGCGACACCATTGGCGAAGATGTTGATAGATACATCGGTGAATCCAAACAATGGATAACAGAGAATAAGACTCAACTGGTTTTCACCTCTACACCAAGTTATCAAGGGTGTCACGAAGAAGGTTATTGGCGAACTTTATACTCAATTGTAAAGTCGATGAATCCCGTGTTAACAGAAAAAGATCTAACATTAAAATCAAAAAAAAATATCAAAAAAATTAACATCATCAGTGGCATCTCTAGCCCAGCGGACCTCAGAATCATCAAGCAATATGTAGAAAGCTTTGATTTAGATTTTACCTTACTGCCAGATTATAGTGAGACACTCGACAACCCGACATGGGAACAGTTCAAAAAAATACCCGAAGGGGGAACTTCTGTTGATCAAATCAAACAGATGAGTGAAAATGGATACACCCTTGAGTTCGCTTCAACAACGGGTAAAAGAAAAAGCATGTCTCCAGCGGATTGGTTATTAGATAAGCACAAGGTATCTGCCCACAAGCAACTCCCTCCCATTGGCCTTCGGTTAAGCGATGAATGGATAAACATTCTGATCAATATATCGCAAAAAGAAGTGCCCGATGCCATAAGAAAAAGTCGAGGGCGACTTTTAGACAGCATGGCGGATGGGCACAAGTATGTTTTTAAAAAAAGAGTTGTCGTCTATGGTGAGCAAGATTTAGTGACTTCACTTTGCAGCTTCTTTGTAGAGATTGGATTATCTCCTGTCATTGTTGCGATTGCAGGGCGCGACAATGAATTCCCAAAGGTCATTCGAGATCTTTTCCCTGATAACGATGACTTAAGAGTCTTTATGGATGCCGATTTTGAATCGATTAAAACGATCGGTAAAGACTTGAATATCGACTTAGTTATAGGGCATTCAAAGGGAAGAGTATTAGCCGTTGATTGGGATGTGCCTTTAGTTCGCTGTGGATTTCCTATACACGATCGAGTGGGAGGGCAGCGATTAATGCACTACGGATACGAAGGAACGCAATTCTTGTTTGACAACATCGTCAATGCATTATTGGAACATAAACAGAACAGTTCACAAATTGGTTATAAATACATGTGAGGTATGCAAATGGAAATTATTGAAAAAAAAGCAGAAATGACTCACCCATGTTTTGACAAGCATGCCTCGAAAACCTTTGGACGCATTCACTTGCCCGTTGCCCCCAAGTGCAATATTCAATGCGCCTATTGTAATCGCAAGTTTGATTGTGCAAATGAAAGTCGACCTGGCGTCACCTCTAACCTTCTTTCACCTTGGCAATCTTTGCTTTTCTTAAAAAAATATCAACCTCTAAAGAGAAACATTTCTGTCATTGGAATTGCAGGACCCGGTGACCCCCTTGCCAACACCGAAGAGACATTCGAAACTTTTAGATTGATCCGAGAAGAGTTTCCTCATTTGTCACTATGCGTAAGTACGAATGGCCTTAACCTGTTAGATAACGTAGAAAATCTCGCCCAAGCAGGCGTCTCTCATCTAACAATGACCATCAATGGATTTGAAGCTGACATCGTCAAAGAGCTTTATTCGTGGGTGCGTTTTAAAAAGAAAATTTATCGAGGCAAAGATGCTGCCGAGATTTTAATTGACCAACAATTTGAAGCTCTCGACAAAGCTAAAAACTATCCCTTCAAATTAAAAATCAACACTGTTGTTGTTAAAGATATCAATGACGAACACGCACTTGACTTAGCCAAATTACTGAAAAATTATCAAGTGGATAGAGTCAATCTAATTCCTGTCATCGACAGTGGCAGTGAGGGATTTTTCGAAGTGGAACGAGCTCCTGAACCCCAACAGTTTGCAAAATTAAAACGCCGCGTCAGTGAAGTTGTCCCGCTAATGGAACACTGTCAAAAATGTCGAGCTGATGCAGTGGGATTAATTGGTCAAGACGATCCTGAAGCTGCCGAGATGATGTCTTCGTCTTCAAAAGCTAAAGAGTTTGAACTCGAAAGCAAACCTTACGTGGCCGTAGCGACCTATGAAGGAATGCTTGTAAATCAACATTTGGGCGAGGCGCGTGAATTGCAAATTTTTGATTTCACTGAAGGTAAGGTGAAATTTATAGAAACCCGAATTTGCCCTGAAGCAGGCGGAGGCAACGACCGATGGAATAACTTATTGGATGCCCTTAAAGACTGTAGGGCCATTCTAGTAAGCGGAGTAGGGCCCAAGCCTCTAAGCATTTTATCTAAAGGCATTGACGTAATTGAAATGAGCGGATTTATTGAAGACGGACTGCAACACGTCTACGAAGGAAGGTCTCTTGATCAACTATTGCCAAGATCTGCCTTTAAATGCGGAGATTCATGCAGTGGCACTGGAAATGGCTGTGGAGCCTAAATTAAAACGTTAAACCTTAAAAAAGGAGAAATCAAATGGAAAAACCAAAGTATCATTTTTTAGTCTGCAATTCATTTCGACTAACCGGTGAAGCCCAAGGTATTTGCAACAAAAAAGAAGCGAAAAATTTATTGCAATACCTTGAAGAAGAAATTCTCGATAGAGGCATTGATGGCATGGTATCTAGCACAGGATGCCTAAAGTTGTGTGAAAAAGGGCCCGTAATGGTTGTTCACCCCGCAAATGTATGGTATGGAAATGTTTCGACATCGGCGATTGACGACATATTAGACGGCATTGAAGAAAATGAACTCATTGAGGATTACCGGATCTAACATGAATGCTGATTTGAAAAATATTTCAATTTTAGATACAACCTTGAGAGACGGTGAGCAGCAACCCGGCGTTACCTTTTCATGGAAAGAAAAATTTAAAATTGCATCTTTTCTCGACGCAATAGGTGTACCCGAAGTTGAAATAGGTACACCTGCCATAGGAAAAAGAGAAAAAGAGGATATTGCTCGCCTTGTCAGTATGGGATTTAAATTCCAAAGTGTCGTTTGGTCTAGAGCGAAAATAGATGACATCAAATCAGCTTATCAAACAGGTGCCAATCGAATTCACATTTCATTACCTGTATCGAATATTCATTTAAATGCAATGGAAAAGAGCAGATTCTGGTTAAACCAAATGATTGACGACTCTTTAACTTGTGCTAAGCATTACTTTCAAAAAATCTCTATCGGTTTGCAAGACGCCAGTCGATGCGAGCCTCAATTCTTGCATGAGATTATTGAAAAAGTTTATTCTGCAGGTATTCAAAGAATACGCTATGCCGATACCGTGGGGTGTCTCACACCCAAAGAGACAGAAGGCATTTTTAAAAGATTACATCATCACTATCCCATGATTGAGTGGGAATTCCATGGCCATAACGATTATGGACTGGCCACTGCGAATGCACTAAGCGCAGCAATTGGTGGGGCGAAATGTGTGAACGTGACATTGGGGGGGATCGGTGAAAGAGCAGGAAATACAGCTCTTGAAGAATTCGTAATGCTATTACAAAAGCAACTTTTTGATTTATCTTATATAGATACAACTCGATTTTATGAAATTGAAAATTTACTCACACAAAATGCAGGAATTTATCTGAGTCAGAATAAGCCTATTATTGGAAAAAATTGTTTCGTTCATAAATAATCTCCTATTAGTGTATATACACGTATATGTGCAAAAAAAGCTGCCGCTTTGATGCTGCGGCAGCAGAAATCCTTACTTTTAAGCTGTATTTGCTCGTACCA
>JBNKYI010000100.1:0-8205 GCA_050300815.1 Fibrobacterales bacterium | reverse complement strand
TCTATTTAGACACTATGATTTTATCGTTGACCAATGTTGATGGCAATTTCACTGTAATAAAGTATCATGATAAATACGCAATTAAGTCAAAGTAATAATTTCACTTTGCCCAACGGTAATGTGGAATTAAAATTTTTATAGTGTTTTTCATTTAGCATGGCTTGCCTATACTGACCTAAATCCTTCTCATTAAATTTATCCAAAAGCAAGATGTCTAGCAATTCTTTAAAGAGGGGATTATTGATTATTTTCATTTTTTCGACGTGGCTTAGTTGTGGTCCAAATTTCAAAAGCCAAATCCACAATTCCAATCCGGTCGGATTTTTAGGTAACTGCTGCGTTACTTTGGGAACTTCTATTTGAATGATTTTTAATGCGTCTGTGTATACTTTATGGGTTTTAGTATCCATAATTTGTTTTTGACTAATAACTCTACTATCCGCTGTATCAAAGACAAAATTTAAAATACCAATGGTATAAACCCGCTTGAGGTGATAATTCCATTCACCTTTTTTTGCTTGAGACTGAATCGGAAAGGTCGAATAAAATAAGGTTCTATCTGCAAAATGATATTGGGACGTTTTTTGTAATTCAATTAAAATTTGTTCCCCTGTCGAAGCTCTACATAGTAAGTCAAAAATGGCAATTCTGTCATGAATGTTTCTACCCAAATGCTCCGTAGGTAGATATTCCAAATCTTGAATAACCAGTTCTTTAGCTAAAATCGAATTTAAAAAATGGATTAAGAACTTTTTATTTCTTGCATTCCCAAATAACCATTTAAAACCGAAATCTGTCATTAGGTTGAGTAAAACACCGAGGTCTAAATTTTCATCGCTCATCAAAGCATCCTGTTAATGTTGAATACTTTTTTAGACGAATGAGGAGCGCTTTGGGTAGCCAAAATCAATCAACAAGGAATGATGAACAATTGGGGCCGCAAATTTTGTCCCTTTTTAATTAAAAATTGAAAACGATGGTTTCCCAAAGTAGGATCGCTTTGGGAAAATGCTTTGAACCAGGATTAAACGGATTAAAGGAGTTACATGATGTAATACACCATAAGCTGTGCGTCGTCCTGAGCAATGTCGAAGGCAAGCCAGTGCATTTTACCTAACGATTAAGCGCCAGTTTATCAGAAGTTGAATACTATCTTTTGAAGAGCAAATAGATAAGGATACTCATGAAATTTCAACTTACACTTTTAGTTTTTTTAATCACTGTAGTTAATTCTCAAAACACATGCTATAAATGGGAACTAAACAAACTTAAACCTTATTATGCATCCGATGTACCAATACTAGATTCAACCTATTTATACCAAGCAAATGACATTAGAAACATTGAAAGGTTTACTTATAATGATAATGGATATCAAGCTGAGCTTTACTTTGTTCAATCAGACTATACCAAGTCTTTGTCTCATCTAAGAAAAAACAATGCGCCTTATTCTGTAAATCAAAATGATACAAGCCTAGTTCGCTATTATGAAAATGACCTATTAAAGCAATATGATTACTTCGCTGATTCTTCTTTTTCAACGTATCAATACTTCAGTGATTCTATAGTCGTTATGAGTGACAACACATACGAAGCTGATGACACCTTAAGAATCATCCAAGTACCTGGTGGAATATTAAAACATCGTGGCACAAACATCGACACCTGCTATTCATACATTGACCACTGTCGATGTGGAAGTTTAGAGGACTCCCTTTCTCACACCATAACCTATCTAACAAATTCTTTTGCGGATTCTTCGATAACTTATATCGAAGTCAACGGCGACTTATATCGCGACATCATTTTTCGTAATTTCTACTCAGAAAAAATCTCACGTAAAATTAACCCTTTAGGTTTAAAACAGAAACCTGACCGTGATCTACAATATGAGTTTAATGCATTAGGCAAAAAATCCCGCCCGCTTCATTCAGGTAACACTGTCAACTTCAGTAAAGAGAACTCGACAGGCATAATTGAATCACCCTAATTGACTCCCCGCCCATTTTTTCACATTAAAATCAAAAAAACGCAGGTAAGGAACTAAAATTCTTTAGCCCCTACCTGCGTCTCTACGAGATAATCTGGTGATAAAAAGGACTAATACCTCACTCCAACACAATCGCTAAGTCTACTTCACCGCGCATAACCTGCACTCTAATCACTTGTACTTTCACTTTATCGCCCATCGCAAAAATTCGACGAGACTTACGGCCATAGGCAATTCTTTTTTCGGGATTGTAAACATAATAGTCTCCGGGAATTTCTTGGTATTTCACCAAGCCCTCACCAGCAACTTCAGGAAGCTCTACAAAGATCCCAAATTCTTCCATCCCGCTGATTACCCCGTTAAAAACTTCACCCACATGATCTTTTACAATCCAAGCGGCGCAGACCTTAATCCCCGCGCGCTCACATTTCATAATTCCAATTTCATTTTCTGAAATTTTTTCAGCCACTTGGTGCGCTTCAACCTCTAAGTCACCCTCGCGTTGACCTTCTAAAATACGCGTCATGCGTCGGTGCACATAAAGATCAGCATAGCGTCGAATCGGAGAAGTAAAGTGTGCGTAATCCAACCAGTTGAGAGCAAAATGCCCATCGGATGTCGCCGCATAACGCGCTTTGCTCATTGATCTCAAAATTTTGCGCATCAATACAATATTGCCTCTCGCCCGTTTAACAATTCGTTGATACAAGGCAAATTTAGCCGGATTAACATTCTTATTGTTTCCACCCGACTCTAACGATTTGAAATCAACACCTTCGCCATCAGCCAACAGCCCTGGTTCGGCTTGCAATAACTCAGAAACCGAATCCCACTTGGGGGGCTCATGCACGCGATAAATTCCTTGTAACTTATGAGTTCCCAACCATTTAGCGCAACACTGATTTGCCAATAGCATGCACTCTTCAATCCAGTTTTGCGATTCGAGATAAGTCTTCTGCAACATTTTCGACGGCTCACCTTTTTCATCAAAAGCCACTTTTGTTTCGGGCATATCCATTAGCAGAATGCCTTCTTTTTCTCGTCGCGCGTTGAGGTAACGCGTCAACTTCTGAAGATTGACAAACTCAGGTACTTTCTTTTGACAAAGTTCCATTGCCTCTTCGTAAGTCACAAAAGAATCGACATTAATCAGTGTCTTTTCAAAATCAAACGATTCGACGATTCCTCGGGGGCTAAGTTCAATCATACAGCTAAAAGCAAAACGATCTTTGCCCTGCTTTAAACTGCACAAGTCTGTGCTGAGAGATTCGGGAAGCATCGGCACCGCACACCAAGGCAAATACTGAGTAAAGCTGCGTCGCAGCGCTTCTTTATCAAGTGGTGAATCTTCGGTCACATAATGCGAAACATCCGCAATATGCACACCTAAGCGCCATCTACCTCGGGGTAGTTTCTCAAGAGAGATCGCATCATCGTGATCTCGGGCCCCCTCAGGATCAATACAAATGGTATGGAGATCGCGATAATCTTCGCGTCGATCGTATTCGGATTCATCGAGCTGCGTGTGCTTGGCCACCTGCTTTTGAACCGATACCGGAAATTCGGGTTCTAAATTGTTTTTCTTCAAAAACGCATCGGTCACCTCATCCCATTTTTCACCGTTATCTAAGGTGCCAAAGACACGAGCCTTCGCAACAGCTCCTGGCTCTTTCGCTCTTACGGGTTTATACAAAACCAAAACGCCATCGCTCCACTCTCCGCGACCGCTGGCCAGATATTTTTGCCCCGCATTTTTTAAATCGACAACCCACCAGCGGTTGCCCGTGCGCTGCATTCTGCCCTTGCGCACCTCATCTTCTGCTTTTTTCTTTATTTTCTTCGTATGCTTCAGTTCGATTTCGACCTCAACCTCTCGCTCTTTAGACTTTTTCGAACGAGGGGATTTCGCCTGAACCGAAACATTGTCAGTCGTTTTTTCTTCTAACAGAGAATAGCGTCTGCGCAAATCAATACGCACGATGCCATCCTTAACCAACCCTTTCAGGCGACTTTTAAAATTTTTCTTTTCTTTGCGGTTGACGTTAAAGAGTCCCCTAAGTTGTGAAGCATTAAAGGCTTTGTGGGGATTGTTGCGAAAGAACTCTATGAGTTCTTGTTTCGTCGGGATAAGATTCAATCGGTTTTCCATTCTGCACTGCGAATCGTTTCAAAGACCTGATCTTTAAATTCATCGGCATTTTTTTCGGCATAGGTCTCTGGTTCGATCACGGGATGGACCACTATTTCTAGAGTTCCACCAAAAATACGCATGCCTTTCTTAGGCATTATCTTAAAAGAATTACGTAAAGTCACGGGAAGAACCGGGACGGGCTTATCGAGAAGATACTTGAAAATTCCCGTTTTGAAGGGAAGTATTTTGCCGTCTATCGATCGAGTGCCCTCAGGAAAGACCGAGTAATTCGATCCCAACTGAATATTTTTCTGCATTTTAAGAGGTAACTCTTTGTTTTTCCGAGGGTGACCGCGATGAACAGGCAGGCAGCGCCCCCAAAGAATCGCCTTGCCAAAGAGTGGAATATCAAAGAGCTCTTTTTTCGCCAAAAAAACGGTCGGGCGCACCCAACCGATAATCAAAGGAATATCCAGATAACTTTGATGATTTGAAATCACCACAAAGCCTCTCTCTGGGTCAATATGTTCAGCCCCTGTCACTTTAACTTTTACCCCGATCAAAGCAAAAAACACGCGATAAACCCAACCCACTGGTGCCGTGTAAATTCGAATGAGGCGGCGATAAAAGAAAACCGCAGGGAGCCAAGTCACAATTACAAAGAAAAAACTGATGATCGTCGCCGTCATCACAAATAAATATCTGAGTCTTGCCATTATTTCTCCGCCCAGATAAACATCTCTTCAATGCATTTCTTTGATTCTGCAATGATCTGGGGATCAATGAGAACCCGGTCTTCTTCACGGGGATTGACCAAAACCCTAAGGATGTTATCAAGAGTATTTGACTTCATGTATTTGCACATATTACAGGTTCCAACAAATCGTTTTTGAGGAAATTCAACCTGCAAACGGGCGCTTAATCCACATTCAGTCAAAAGTAAAAATTCATCTTTATTAGAGGCGGCGATGTACTTCAACATCTGATCTGTCGACCCTACATAATCTGAATGCATTGCAATGCCCGGTGAACACTCAGGATGAGAAACAACATCAATTCCCGGATTTTTCTGGCGCAACAATTCAATCATCTCTGCATCATAGTCCTCGTGTACATAGCACGTGCCCTCGTAAAGAATGATCTCTTTTTCAACGCCTCGGCGTTTCATTTCGTCTTGCACATTCTGACCCATTAGCTGATCAGGCAAAAAAACAATGCGTTCTGATGGGTATTTCTCAACGATGTTGTAAACGTTAGAAGAGGTCACGCACACGTCGCACTCTGCTTTTACTTCAGCAGTGGTGTTAATGTAGCACATGAAGGTATAGTCAGGATATTTTTTGCGCAAATCGCGCACTTGACTTGCGTTGATTGAATCGGCTAACGAACAGCCCGAATCCGTTCCGGGAATCAACACTTCTTTGGCGGGATTTAAAATTTTTGCGGTTTCTCCCATAAAGCGAACGGCAGAAAATAGGATCGTATCACAGTTGACTTCCGTTGCGTTTTTTGACAACTGATAACTATCTCCCTTAAAGTCAGCCACACCATAAA
Organism: Fibrobacterales bacterium; assembly: GCA_050300815.1. Taxonomy (GTDB): domain Bacteria; phylum Fibrobacterota; class Fibrobacteria; order Fibrobacterales; family CAWVXU01; genus JBNKYI01. The sequence continues at coordinate 2,530 of JBNKYI010000100.1, read as the reverse complement.
CAATTTCGGGCGACACATAGGAATGTGCCAATACAATGGCATTTTGTTCGATTTTGCGAGCATTAATTTCATTAATTTTCTCGACCATTTCAACACAAGTGGTCATATCGTAATTGCAAGTCACCGCACCCATCCCCACATGATTGAGGCGATCATACAATTCTTGAGCTGTTAATTTCTGAAAACTTGACATGGCAGTTCCTTTAGGTGAAATCCAAATCTAACAAAAGCCTCTAAAAAGACGAACTTGCAGTACGCACTACATTCGGGCGTAGACTTTGCGAGCTTTCACCTGTATCAACTCGCCATTATCTGGCGACCAAGCCGAAAGGGCTTTGCCATAGACACAACCCGAATCTAAACAAATGAAATTTTTGCGCACCATCAAACCCAACTGGGCCCAGTGGCCAAAAACGACAGTCCGTGGCCATTGAGTCACCCGAAACCAAGCGGGATCTATGCCCTGCCGATTTAAATTCTCACCCGTTTTATCCCAAGTGCGAATGGTCGTGATCAATCGATCATCCATCTCTTCAATTTTCCGACAACGCGGATCTAGCCCCGCATGTACCATCGTGAGATCATCCCACTCTTTAAAGTATGCCCATTTTTTAATTTCATTTACCCAACGAGTTTCTAGACCGCGAAACTGACTGAGCAACCTAAGCTCTTTTTCGCTGAACACTTCTGGAGGATTTTGTACGATTCGAATTAAAATTTCTTCGTGATTTCCTCGAATCGCAGTGACTTTGTGTTCAACACACAACTCAAGACAGCGCACTGAATCTGGACCTTTGTTAATCACATCTCCGACACTGTAGATCTCAACATCTTTAAAGCGAGACTTCAATTTACAAATCATCTCTTCAAACTCTCGAGCACAGCCGTGAATGTCGCCTATAAAAAATCGTATGGGTTTCATCGTCAAATCAAATATTCAAAAAACAAGAGAAGAATCTCAAGGTAACAATGAGCTTCTCTAAAAATCAGTCTTGACTGAAATTTAATTTTGACTTTCTCAAACTCGCCCCTTATTACAGGGATAAAAAATCGGCGATTTAGAGGCCTTTCTTTTCAATGGCGTTCGGAATTTTTGGAGGTGTTCTTAATTTTGTAACCCTCTTCAATTCCTTTTTTCACTGGGCCTTCATGAACCTTTACTTTCACGCCCCCATGCATCTCAACAACTTGGGAACCAACATACGCACCTTAGAAATTGTCGGACTCAAATCTTTTTACATCTACGACGAATTTGATTTGGTCAAAAGTCGAGCCAATTGGAAACCCAACAAAGAGCGCAAATTTCAAGGTTTTAGTACAGGAGCAATTCAATACGTCCATTGGGAATACGTGCAAGATCCCAAGGCTTTTTTAAAAAATTGGCCTGGCCGAAGAATCGCCACCATTGCCGCCATGCCCGAGGCTCACACCCTATGGGATTTTGAGTTTAAAGAAAGCGATTTATTAGTCATGGGCAACGAAAGTCACGGGTTATTTCCCGAAATTATAGCATGCTGCGACACCTTTTTGACCATCCCCCAATTCGGACAAACCCACAGTTTTAACCTCTCTGTCGCTACGGGCATGATTCTCTATGAATACCTGCGCCAGCGAGAAAACAAATAGAGGACACCTCTAAAAATCCATCTTTCGCAAATCAAAAAAGCCACCATTCTCTTGACTTTTTAAAAGCTCAATCGCCTCAGCCAAACGGGGAGCAATTTCGTCGGGTTTAGGCATAGCCTCTGTTCCCCTCGCCTTTTGCAGTCGCTCAACGCTCGGAAAAACTGCCGCCGAAACTTTTTCTGTAATGTATTCTTGCATCGCGGTATCCACGAGTCCTGGCGCCAACGACGACCAACAAATGTCGGGATTTTCAGAAGCGTAAAGTTTTATCATCATGTTCAGGGTCGCCTTACTCAAACTGTAACCGCCCCAACCGCCATTGCCATTCACTGCAGCACCTGAACTAATGGCGACAACTTGTTTTAAACTCACCCGAGCCAACAATAAGTCAACCAATTGTTTCTGAGACCAAAAATTAATTTCAAACACCTCATTCAATTCTTCTCGACCTAAATTTTCCATTCTCTCAAATCGGCCCAACATTCCCGCATTTAAAATCAGCAAATCTAGAGTTTCACCGGCGTGAAAGTTTGCGAGAATCGCACGATTCAAAGCCTCGCGGTCGGTGAGATCAAAAGACATGTGATTAACTCCCTGAAGCTCGCTCGGTAACTCTCGACGGCTACAACCATAAACCGTCGCCCCTTGTTGAAGGTAATGACCCGCCAGCCCTTTTCCTATCCCCGAAGACACTCCCGTAATAAAAACTTTCATATGAACAATCTCCCAACTCCTTTCTCAAACGACAAAGGGTATAATTGTAACAGAACTCATTGTGAAACAGGAAGACGCAGATGGGAAATGCCATCGAAAAATACGATTTACTCATCGTCGGTGGGGGAATCAATGGGGCCGCATTGGCCCGGTTCGCCGCTCGCCATTCGATTAAGGTGGCCCTCGTTGA
>JBNKYI010000099.1:0-8277 GCA_050300815.1 Fibrobacterales bacterium | reverse complement strand
GACTTCATGATTTTGATGCCTTTAGGCCCCAGTCTAATGCGTCATCTACATATTGATACTCAAGAGTTTTCTCTCTTGGTTTCGTCATATACTCTCCCTGCAGGGTTATCTGGCTTCATCGCTTCTTTTGTCGTAGATCGCTTCGATCGACGCCACACCTTATTGGCGAGTGTCGCTGGCTTTTCTGTGGCAACCTTGGCCTGCGGTTTTTCTGAAAGTTATTCTCTGCTCTTAATCGCTCGAAGCTTAGCCGGACTTTTTGGTGGTGTTGTCGGCGGTCAGATCTTAAGCATTATCGGCGACCTTTTTCCCATTGAAAAACGTTCCTCAGCCATGGGAACAATTATGGCTAGTTTTAGTCTAGCGTCTGTGGCAGGAGTCCCCTTAGGCCTCTTGCTGGCCAACTCTTGGCATTGGAATGCCCCTTTTCGAATTTTGGGGGCGATCAGCATTTTAGCTTGGATCGCCCTATTTAAATTTTTGCCCAGCATTAATTCACACCGAGAAAACCAAAACCCATCCAAAATTCTCGATCTTCTCAAATCCGTTCTTAAGGATACAAATCAATTAAAGGCCTTGTTGTTGATGTTTTTTATGATGATGGGACAGTTTTCTGTGATCCCTTTTATTTCTCCTTATCTCGTTCAAAACGTAGGATTGCCCGAATCTCAAATATTTTTGGTTTATTTTTGCGGGGGAATCGCCACCTTTTTCACCGCTCGGTGGATTGGCAAATTAGCGGATAAACATGGCCGCAAATCCCTCTACCTTTATTGCACCTTAATTTCGCTTCTTCCCTTGCTTGTTCTGACAAACCTTCCTCGGGTGCCTTTGGCCATTGTTTTGACCACAACAACTCTATTTATGATTTTTATTTCTGGACGAATGATTCCAGGTATGTCTTTAATCAGCAGTACTGTGCAACCCGCGCGACGCGGAGGCTTCATGAGTTTAAATACCACAGTACAAATGGGAACTTCGGGAATTGCCGCCTATATTTCTGGGCAGATCATCAGAGAAAATGGCGGACTGTTAGAAAATTATCATTGGGTTGGAATAATGGCCGCCTTAAGTAGTCTTATCGCTCTTTGGATAAGCCATCGCATTCAAGAAAAGTCATAACCTTCTAGCGACTCTAACCGATTGCAAAATTACTCCTTTGCCCTTCACCTTTTAAAATTGCGTTTATTTGCAAGGAACACATCTATTAAATCAAGTTTTGTCCAAAATAAACCGAACAACAAAAGGTATGCAAAGCGGACAGGAGAAACTATGACGCCCTTCCAACCTCAAACTCATTCTTCCAGCTCAACTGTAAGTCAATCGCGAGCCACAGCAGGATTCCCCTCAACTCTCATCGACGGACAGCATTTTGACCTGTGGGAAAGCAAATTAACTCAAGCGAGATTGGACATGGATACCTCGACCGCTCTTGCATCTAAAGATTCTCAAAACGAATCTTATATTTCTGTTTACAGTCAATTGCAAAATCACCACACTGAAATTGAATGGGTTCTCAGTGCGACAGTACAAGAAAATCATCTTGATTTCACAGACTATACCGCAGATATACTTTCGGATGAAGATTCATTTATCAAAAATCACGTTCTTTACACTGTTCCTCAAGGAATTCAGGCTGCTGCCGTTGATGAGTATTGGGATGCCGCCCATACCTCAGATCGAATCGTAAACTTTGCAATGTCTTTCAGAGGGCAATTTCCTGAAAAAAGTGATGAAGAATTTATCGACATGATGCGCACAGCCATGTTGAACGGTTTTGCCAACGCAAAAGATACAATAGGTGAGGTCACTGATTATCCCCTTGCTCAACTCTACAACGATACCTTTACTATGAGTTTAAACAAAATGGATCAGTTGTTGGCTCAAGCTAAAAACTAAAATTCCCATTTTTCAACATTTACGTTTTTTTAGATACGATATCTCGGAGTCCTTAAAGACTCCATTTTTTTTAGGTTTTAAGATATGCCTCAAAACTGCAGACCTTCACATGCGACTTCATAAAAACTATCTGATCAAAAACCGAGTTTGCCGACGGTGCGATATGATTATTGAACAGATTCTAGATCAAGTGAAGATCACTCAATATCATTATCACTTAGGACATTTGGAATTCGAAGTTCCTTTATCCCACAATAAACTACAAGAACTCAAATCTGCGCTACTCAATGTCGGATTTGAACTTATTCCCCCTTCGAGAAACCGATGGATAGAAAAAGTCAAAACACTTATTCTTCAACAAATGGATCTCATCGGAAATGAAAATACAGCCCCTCCCTCCTCTTGGATTCAATGGGTTGAACAACAAATCCCCCTTGATTCGAATTATTTAAGCAAAAAATTTCGTGAAGAAGAAGGTATAACCCTAGAGCATTTCATTTTAAATGCTCGCATAGACAAAGTCAAAGAACTCTTGGTTTATGAAAAACTTTCTCTCAAAGAAATATCCTATCGAATGGGTTACAGTAATATTCCACATCTCAGTCGACAATTTAAGCAGTATACTGGCGTTTCTCCTCGAGAGTTTCTCAAACCATACCTTTGAGAATTTTGCAATTTTTCAACGGAATTAAACAACACTTCTGCGTCATTCACATTTTATCTTAGTTAGAGTACCTCAGAGTGACCTCTGAGGTCACTCTGAGGTAGCAATAGTGAACTCTCGATTTCAACAAACCCTCATTCACTCCGGAGAATTATGTCTGTCAAAACTCTTAAATTCAACATCGAAGGAATGACTTGCTCTTCGTGCTCAGGGAGCGTCGAACGAACTCTTAAAAAGCAAATCGGAGTGCAGTCTGCTTCAGTCCATCTTCCCTCACATACCGCTTCAGTGATTGTTGAGGACGTTATTGAAAGTGAGTCGTTGATTCGCGCCATCACAGATATTGGATACGAAGCGTCGCTCGTATCTCATCGATTGAGCCGTTCTAAGCAACTTGCAGAAGAAGAAATCAGGCGACAACAAGAAAAGATACTCCGCCTTAAAAAACGCACCTTATGGGGATTTTTTTTCGCACTCCCCGTCGTATTTATACACCACCTTGTTCCTAATTCGGGAATGGCAACTCTTCTATCCGCTTTGCTGACTCTTCCTGTCATGTATCTTTTTGGTCGACAAATCCATCAAGACGCTTTAGCTAAAATCAAACACTTCACTGCAAATATGAATGTTTTGATTTCTATCAGTACCCATACGGCCTATTTTTTCTCACTCTATTCTCTACTGAGTTCAGATCATCCCAAAGTTTATTTTGAAGCCGTCGCTCTTGTCATCAGTTTCGTGTCTATGGGAAAGTGGCTTGAAGAAAGAGCTCAACAACAAACCGGCTCTGCTTTGCGCAGCTTAATGGAACTGCAAAGCCCCACAGCCACTCGCATTGATGGCAATCAATTTGTTGAAGTTGATGTTGAATCTCTTAAAATCGGAGACCATCTTCTCATCTTACCCGGAGAAAGACTTCCGGTAGATGGTGAAGTGATCAAAGGGAGCTCTCATCTCGACCTTTCTATGCTGACCGGAGAGTCTAAACCCGCTAAGGCTCAGCCCGGAACAAAGGTCAATGGAGGAACCTTGAACCTATCGGGGCATCTAGAAATCGCTGTCGAACATACCGTAGAAAATTCTTATTTGTCGCAAATGATTCAGGCGGTTGAAAAAGCCCAAAGTAGCAAGGCTCCCGCTCAAAAGGCGGTAGACCGAATTTCCGCTTGGTTTGTTCCTGCGGTCTTGCTCATCGCCCTCTTCACTTTCATTGGTTGGGGCGTTTTCTCTACAGAGAAAGAAGCTTGGAGCATTGGATTTGAAGCCGCGCTGAGTGTACTTGTGATCGCCTGCCCTTGCGCTCTAGGTCTGGCGACCCCCACCGCCTTGATGGTCGGTATCGGTCGCGCCGCTCAAATTGGTATTTTTATCAAAGAGGCCTCTGCTTTCGAAAAAGCCAAAGAGGTGAATACTCTATTCTTTGACAAAACAGGAACCTTAACCGAAGGTGAGGCTCGAGTCGTACAATTTTATTTTGCAGAGGCAGAATCTTATCTCAAAGAACAAATTTCAACCTTAGAATCTCACTCAAATCACCCTTTGGCAAAGGCGATTTGCAGAGAATGGAAGCCCCAACCTGAAAAATATCCTGTTGCGCGTACAGAAACACTGGGCGGTCAAGGCATGCGCTTTGAAATAGAAGGACTTTGGGGCAAACAAAGTGAATATCTGGGCAACCGAGAGTTAATGGCTCAACTCAATTTGTCTTGTGACGATTTCTTGCAAAGTCAAAACATTTCATTAGACTCTGCCTCATATAGTGAAGTCTGGATGGCTGACGAAAAGAAAATCAAAGCACTCATTCTGATTTCAGACCCAATCAAAAAAAACGCACCTCTTATTATCGAAAAGTTAAAGTCAATGGGAATAACTCCTGTCATGCTGACCGGTGATCACACAGAGATCGCCTTAAAAGTCGGAGAACAGTTGGGAATTACCGAGGTCTATGGTGCGATAAAACCTCTCGACAAAGAAGCCTACATTCGCAATGCCCAGGCAAAAGGACAAATCGTGGGAATGATTGGCGACGGCATCAACGATTCTGCTGCACTGGCCCGTGCCGACCTCAGTATCGCCATAGGCACTGGTACTGATACCGCTCAACACACTGCCAGCATCCGGCTCATGGGAAAAGACCTCAATGCCCTTCCCCAGTTTTTCACTATCGCTCAGTTGACCTTCAAAGGAGTTCGCCAAAACCTTTTCTGGGCCTTTGTATACAATATCTTAAGCATTCCTATTGCCGCTGGGCTCCTCTATCCCCTAACGGGTCACCTTCTTTCTCCTTCGCTAGCGGGGGCGGCTATGGCGATGAGTTCTGTTTCTGTTGTGTTAAATAGTTTGAGACTTAAGAGACGTTTATGATATCTTGTGCCAAAGAAAAGCATGAATTTTCATTCACGGTGTTTATGAAAATTGCAAACTGGCCCTTACTCGTTTGTCAATGTCATCAAATCACCCCAATGAAAATATTACCATTACCAAAAAAACCATGTTTTTAACTCTAAAAAAGTCAACGATACGCATCTTTATTGGATTAATTAACACCCTTCATCGTCTCTAGTCGCCTCATTTGTAACAAATTTGTATTGCGAAACAAATAAACATCTATTTTTGTCGATTTTTCTTGAAGTGTGAAAATGTGGCACTGCTATTGCTCTCACTTTGAGCATGAAGAAGAAAAGTTTCCCAGCTCCCTCACCTAAAGAACACCTCGTTATCATTGGTGGCGGCATGGTCAGTCATTACTTTCTGCGCCAAGCCGTTCGATTAAATTTGCATCAAAAGATGTTTATTTCTGTGTTGTGCGAAGAAGATTTACCTCCTTACGACCGTATTCATTTAACCGAAGCCTTTGAAACCCTAGATCCCAGTCCTTTAATATTGTCTCCCCTCGCATGGTATAGCGAACACGGCATTCGCCTTTATACCAAAGCGCAAGTCGTCGGAGTGCAATTTAGAGAAAAAAAGATTCGACTCGCCAATGCAGAAGGGGATTTCAAATACAACCACTTGATTTTTGCCACTGGCAGCCGCCCCTTTGTTCCTCCACTCAAAGGGCTTAATGGCCCCAACATCTTTTATTACCGAAACTTCAACGATTTACAAAATATCCGCTCAGCCACCAAAGTCGGGGCAAAAGCCCTCGTCATGGGCGGCGGCTTGTTGGGGCTTGAAGCGGGCAGAGCCTTACATCAAAGTCATATGGAAGTGCACTTGGTGGAATATGCAGATTATTTATTGCCCCGCCAACTTCAACCCAAAAGCTCAGCCTTATTAAAAAGGCTAATTGAAAATTCGGGATTAAATATTCATCTCGGCGCTAAGGCACAGGGAGTTATACGCAAAGGCGATCAACTCTTGTTGCAATTTGAAAAAAAACCACCCCTTGAAGGCGAACTTCTTGTTATCGCTGCCGGAGTTAAACCCCGCGATGAGCTCGCCCACATTTGTGGACTCAAAGTCGATTTTGGCGGGGGGATTGAAGTTAATTCGCTGCTTGAAACCTCTGAACCTGACGTTTACGCCATGGGCGACTGCGTCAACTTTGCAGGTTATCGCTTTGGTTTGGCCGCTCCAGGTTTTCGCATGGCCGAAATTATAGCCCAAAAGTTGGCCGGAAAAAATCCCTCGCCTTTTACTCACCAAGCAACCCTAGACACATCACTCAAATTTGCAGGTGTTGAAGTCACAGTTATGGGAGATTATCTGAGACCTCATACCGAGCGTTACGTTTATGAGAGCGATTCTCATTACCGCATGATCGTGTGTCGAGGCACCACCCCTATTGGTCTCGTGCAAGTGGGAGAATGGAAAGAAGTTCCGCACCTTCAAGAGATGATTCAATCAAAAACGTCAATCGGCGAATCAAAACTCATCGAATTCGCTCAATCGGGCGTGTTGATTCGAGAAGGGCATGAAAATGGTATAGAGTCTATGCATGATGACGCCATTCTCTGCAACTGCATGAGTGTGTCTAAGGGCAAAATTTGCGAGGCTATTGCCGCGGGATGTCAAACAGCAGAAGAAATCGGCTTGCGCACTGGAGCAGGAATGGTGTGTGGTTCTTGCAAACCTCATCTGCAAAAACTCACGACAGAGCAACCCTCAGAAATTAAAAGCACTCGTTCAAAAGGGCTCGCCCTCTTGAGCACTGGCATTGGGCTATTGGTGATTGCCGCTCTATTTCTTCCTCAAATTGCTCATGCTCATTCTGTGCAAAGCCCTTATTATGAATTTCAAAAATGGTGGACTCGCCCTTTGTTACAACAAATTTCGGGATATACCGCAGCGGGTTTTACCTTACTTGGGCTCAGTTTGTCTTTGCGCAAACGCTTTCGAAAATTTCATTTCGGAAATTTTGTCGCTTGGCGCTGGACTCATGCTCTGCTTTCTTTGGCAGCTCTGCTGGCCTATGCTTTTCATTCGGGAAATCAATGGGGGCATGGTTTGAACTCTAGTTTGTCGAGCATTTTTATCGCCATGCAATTATCGGGTTCTCTCGCGGGAATCCATTGTGGTTGGCATGGCGATGTATTAAACAGTCGTCAAAGAATCATCCGCCAACGACTGATTAACCTTCACCTTTTGCTTTTTGTTTTGCTTCCCGCTCTGTTGTTCTTCCACCTTTTGTTGCCATATATGTACTGATATGTTTAAAAATTCAAAAATCAAATTTGCAATAGGTGCTTTTATCAGCCTTGTGATTTTTATGATCCTCACTCTACAAACAAAAAATGAAATGGGAGGTCTTCCCTTTTTTACTCCGGGAGCAATGACCCAAGGGCATCATCAAATTGAATTGAGTTGCAATTCTTGTCACAACCCAGATGGCGGTTTTAGAGAAAGCAGTTGCATTGACTGTCACGGTAAAGAATTAGAGAACGTAGAAAATTCACATCCTGAAAAAAAATTTCGCGACCCGCGCAATGCAGACCGACTCGCTGTCATTGACGCCATGCGTTGCGTTACTTGCCATACCGAACATCAAAGTGAACGAACAGGAGAGATGGGTTTAACCGTACCACAAGACTTCTGTTTTCATTGTCATGAAGACATTGCAAAAGAGCGCCCTAGCCATAAAGGCATGGAATTTAACACCTGCGCGACTGCAGGATGTCATAATTTTCACGACAACAAAGCTCTTTATGACAAATTTATTGAAAAACATCTCAATGACAAACCCACTCGCACAGAGGCAAGAGTTCCTCTGCGCAAACAACTTGAATGGAAAGAAGTTCCTGCGCCTGATGCTCCCGACACTCTGCAGTTTGATTCTTCAATATTAAAAGAATGGCAATTGTCGCAACATGCGCAAGCTCATATCAATTGCACTGATTGCCATGCACAAAACGAAAAATGGCAAACCCGTATAGGGCCAATGAGTTGTAATAAATGCCACAGTGAAAGCGAGAGCCAATTTCTCGAATCAAAACACGGTATGCGTATTAAAGCAGGATTAGAACCCATGCAACCTCGTTTTGCCTTAATCCCAATGAAAGACGAGGCCTCTCACCAAAAAATGACTTGTATAACTTGCCATGGAACTCATCAATTTGATACTCGCCAAGCCTCTGCGCAATCTTGCACACAATGCCACAATGATCAACACACCCAAACTTATTTCGAATCTCCACACTACCGTCTCTGGCTCGCCGAACAGTCGGGCCAAGCACCCGCCGGAAGCGGTGTTAGTTGTGCGACGTGTCACCTTC